>NZ_LUKD01000005.1:469359-501886 GCF_001592745.1 Bdellovibrio bacteriovorus | reverse complement strand
GGCAGTAAGCTGATGCGTTAAAGTGGAGTTTGTTGTCGACTCAGAAGAATTACTCATTCCCTTACTGTCATTTGGGTAAAAGGGTATTCCATTAAGAGATCGACTGTAATCGAGGTTTTTCTGCTGAAAGTTACTTCCACCGTGGAAGTGATTGTTAGGAGTGCCTCTAGTCTCTTTAAAGTTTCTTCTGGTGGGGGCGGCTTGTTTGATCCGTTATTCTCCAACTAAGTCAGTCGATTTCAAAATCATGTTCTTGTTAGAGTTCTGATAATTGCCCTTTAACTGTCTCAGTATGATTCAAATATATAAACAAATGTTGATAGATGTAAACATATTTAGGCTCCATAGGAGGCTTCGTGTCTCTTTTGTAAATTGCTGAAATCTCTAGTTAATATTGTTTTAGTCGAGTCGCGAGAGCTTTTTGGAAGGGCCTGTGGTATTCTACATATATCAATAACAGGAATTTTCTCCTGTTCGCTTTTTAAGTCTTTTTTGACTGAATCAAAAAAAGATCTCTCGGGGAATCACCCGAGCACGGGAAAACAAAATTGAATAGCACAAGGAAAGGGTCGAGATGCGACAGGGTGTCTTATGGCTAATGCATACTTGTATTTGGCAGCAGCAATCGTTTTTGAGGTTTTGGGCACAATCACCATGAAATATTCCGTGGGATTCACAAAGGTGCTTCCAGTCATACTTACCATAGTTTGTCATGGAATCTGCTTTGTGGCTCTCGCTGTCGCTTTGAAGTCGTTACCTATCAGTATTGTCTACGCAATTTGGGCGGGTGTCGGAACGGCGATGATGGCGCTTGTGGGGCTTTGGATGTTTAATGAACCACTGCCAATACAAAAAGTATTGGCGACGAGTTTGATCATTCTTGGAGTTGTGATGTTGAACTTCTCTGAGACCAAACCAGTAGAGCAACTTGCAAAAGTAGATAATGTTAAAGTTCTTCATCCAGAAAAACCTACGACTTCAGAAACTCGTGAAGTCGTGAGCGAAAGAAACTCTGGTTAACTTTGAAAACAATATTTTGAAAGAAAAGGCGGCAGAGATGTCGCCTTTTTTATTTTCAACAATCTATTTTCGAAGCTTCCCATTCAGCAGGCGCGATTTCAAGTATCGTCGGATTCAGTCAAGAGTAAGTGAGAAGTTAGCCAGCTCGATCGTAGCTAGCTAGTAGTTAGTTAGTTAGTTAGGCGCATTGGAGACATTGGATTTTTTGAATCCCGTTTGTAGTCACTATTTCGTTGTACAATTTTGGGATTTTTATTTTTTCTTTATTTCTAATGTAGATCTCTTTATGCGGAATTGATGTGGAAAGACCTAAATTGTTAGTCACTAAAAGGATTAACAATGGGTTTTACTATTTCAGACTTCATTCAAGTGTTTTTGACCCTAGCGGTGATCGTAGTGGCGACGCCGCTCTTGGGTGGTTATATGGCGAAAGTGTTTCAAGGAGAGCGCACCTGGCTGTCGCCGGTTCTGCGGCCTTTGGAAAAGATCATTTATAAAATATGTGGAATAGATGAGTTCGGTGAGATGAACTGGAAGCAGTACTCTATATCTCTTCTATGTTTCAACTTTCTAGGCTTGATATTTGTGATGGTCTTGATGATGGTGCAGCAGATTCTGCCTTTGAATCCACAGGGTTTTACAAATACGTCTTGGCACTTGGCATTTAATACGGCCGTGAGTTTTATGACGAACACCAACTGGCAGGCCTATTCGGGTGAAAGTACTTTGAGTTATCTAACTCAGATGCTGGGACTGGGAGTGCAGAACTTTGTCAGTGCGGCAACAGGCTTTGCCGTGTTTTTGGCTTTCACTCGAGGAATTGCGCGCAAGCAGGTGACAGGAATCGGGAACTTCTGGGTGGATTTAACGCGGGCAACAGTGAATGTGCTTTTGCCGCTTTCATTTTTTCTGGCTGTCGTTCTTGTCGGAGAAGGTGTTGTCCAAAACTTCAACTCTTATGTGCCAGCAAAAACCCTTGAAGGTGCTGAGCAGGTTTTACCCCAAGGGCCGGCGGCTTCTCAGATTGCGATTAAACAACTGGGTTCCAATGGTGGAGGATTCTTTGGCGTTAATAGCGCACATCCTTATGAAAACCCCACTCCTTTAAGCAATTTCTTGCAGATGATTTCGCTAGTGCTGATCGCGGCGGCGAGTACTTACACCTTCGGTGTGATGGTGGGATCAAGAAAGCAAGGTTGGATGTTGTTTTCAGCAATGATGGCGATGTTTGTTGTGATGCTTTCACTGTCGCTTTGGAGTGAGTACAGTGCAAATCCTTTCATCGCTCAGGCGGCCTCCATGGAGGGGAAAGAAACTCGCTTTGGTGTGACGAATAGTGTGTTGTGGTCGGTCTTAACGACATCGGCTTCGAATGGCTCGGTGAACGCCATGCATAGTTCATTGTCTCCCCTCAGTGGTGGAATAGCCCTGGTTAACATGATGTTAGGTGAAGTGATCTTCGGCGGTGTCGGGGCGGGAATGTACGGGATGCTGCTTTTTGTGATTCTGACCGTTTTTATTTCGGGATTGATGGTCGGACGCACGCCTGAATACTTAGGAAAAAAAATTGAAGCTAAAGAAATCATCTGGGTGGTGGTCGGAGTGCTTGCGCCTTGTGTGGTGATATTGATCTTCAGTGCTTTAGCAATTGCAACTCCGGCGGGGCTTGCGGGATTGGGACACCAAGGTCCTCATGGTTTGAGTGAAATTTTATATGCCTATACTTCGGGAGCGGCAAACAATGGGAGTGCTTTCGGTAGTCTGTCGGTGAACACGACGTTTTACAATGTCACTCTTGCGCTCGCAATGCTGGTCGGTCGCTTCGCGATTATTTTGCCTGTGCTAGCCATTGCAGGAAGTCTTGCGGGTAAGAAGATAGCACCGGCATCGGTGGGAACATTCAAGACAGATTCGTTGTTATTTGTGGTTCTTTTGTGTGCCGTCATCGTGATTGTTGGAGCATTGACGTTCTTTCCGGCTTTGTCGTTAGGACCGATTCTTGAGCATTTGCTGATGATGAGAGGTTAAGGAGTGATTATGAGTGCTTCCACTTTTTCTGATAAAAAAATTCTGACTCAAGCTTTTTTCGATAGTTTCAAAAAACTCAATCCCGAAGTGCAATGGAAGAATCCCGTTATGTTTATTACGTGGATCGGCGCCTTGGTGGTCAGTTTTATCGCCGTTTATAGAATGAAGGCCGGCGAAAGCTTTGGCTTTGAGGTGCAACTAGCGATGTGGCTATGGTTCACGGTTTTGTTTGCTAATTTTTCTGAGGCCTTAGCTGAAGGGCGTGGAAAGGCGCAGGCCGAGTCGATGAAGAAAACTCGTTCGCACACCCTGGCTCGTAAAGTTTTCCAAGGTCGAGAAGAAAGCGTGGCTTCTTTATCATTGCGCAAAGGAGACACTGTGGTCTGTGAGGCGAATGATGTGATTCCTGGAGACGGTGAAATAATCGAGGGGATTGCAACGGTCGATGAATCCGCTATTACCGGAGAGTCAGCTCCGGTGGTTCGTGAAGCCGGCGGGGATCGCAGTGCTGTTACGGGAGGAACGCGTGTCATCAGTGATCGTATTATCATTCGTATCACCGCAGACCCTGGAAATAGTTTCTTAGATCGAATGATCAATCTTGTCGAGGGAGCTAAAAGACAGAAAACGCCGAATGAGATTGCTTTAAGCATTCTATTGGTATCGCTGACACTGGTGTTTGTCTTGGCGATTATCACGCTCAAATTTTTTGCAGACTATTCAGCAAAAAGTGCGGGGCAGGATCTGTCCGGTATCGTGAATGTGCCAGTGTTAATTGCGCTCTTGGTGTGTTTAATTCCGACTACGATCGGCGGACTTTTGAGTGCTATCGGCATTAGTGGCATGGATCGATTGATTCGTAAAAATGTGATAGCTAAAAGTGGTCGTGCCGTCGAAGCCGCCGGCGATATCGACGTGTTGATGTTAGATAAAACCGGCACTATCACTCTTGGAAATCGTATGGCTTTTGACTTCAAGGCGGCCTCTGGTGTCGAACTAGAAACTTTAGCAGAGGCCGCACAGTTGGCATCTTTAAGTGACGAAACACCCGAAGGGCGCTCGATTGTGGTTTTAGCCAAGCAAAGATTCTCGTTGCGCGCACAGAATCTAGACCCTCATCAGGCTCAGTTTGTTCCTTTCACCGCGCAGACTCGCATGAGCGGAGTAGATATTAAAACAAGCGAAGGTCTTCGAGTGCTCCGCAAAGGGGCGGGTGACTCCATTCAGAAGTATGTGGAGTCTTTAGGTGGGGTCTTTCCTTTGGAAGTAAAAAACGCTGCTGACGCGATTGCACGCCAAGGAGGAACTCCGTTAGTCGTTGCTGAAAATGCGAAAGTGCTAGGCGTGATTCACCTTAAAGACATTGTGAAAGGCGGCATTCGCGAAAGATTTTCTGAACTTCGTCGCATGGGAATTCGCACCGTCATGGTGACCGGTGACAATCCGCTAACTGCTGCGGCCATCGCGGCAGAGGCAGGTGTTGACGACTATATTGCGCAAGCAACTCCTGAAATGAAGTTGCAACGAATTCGTGATGAACAAAACCGTGGGCACTTAGTCGCGATGACAGGAGATGGAACGAATGATGCGCCGGCGTTGGCGCAGGCAGATGTTGGTGTTGCAATGAATACGGGAACTCAAGCGGCGAGAGAGGCTGGTAACATGGTCGATCTTGATTCAAATCCAACAAAGCTTATAGAGATTGTCGAAACTGGAAAACAGCTTTTAATGACTCGAGGGGCGCTGACCACCTTCAGTATTGCAAACGACATCGCAAAATATTTTGCGATCATTCCGGCGATGTTCGCGGGACTTTACATGGTGAACGGAGAAGGACCCTTAGCTGCTTTAAATATTATGCGACTTCATTCCGCGCAAAGTGCCGTTCTGAGTGCTGTGATTTTTAACGCTTTGATTATTATTGCCCTGATTCCTTTGGCGTTGCGAGGTGTGAAGTATCGCCCTCAGGGCGCGAATATCATCCTAAAAAGAAATCTTTTTATTTATGGATTTGGCGGCGTGGTGGTCCCTTTTGTTGGAATTAAAATCATTGATGTTTGCATTGTCGGAATGGGGTGGGTGTTATGAAACAGTTTTTGATTTCTATAAAGGTGTTTGTCGTCATGACTTTTCTTTTAGGCGTTCTGTATCCTCTGGCGGTGACTTTCGCAGGGAAAACGCTGTTTACTAGGAAGGCGGCAGGCTCGTTGATTGAAAGAAACGGGCAAGTGATCGGATCTGAGTTGATAGCGCAAAAGTTTGTGAATCCAAAATACTTTTGGGCGCGTCCTTCCGCAGGCGATTATGCCACCGTGGCATCAGGGGCCTCGAATGCGGGGCCAACTAGCGAGAGTCTTAAGAAGGCCCTTGCTGAAAGAAAAGCACAAGGGAACGTGGGTGACATGCTCTACACCTCGGGAAGTGGATTAGATCCCCATATTTCTGTTTTGGCAGCACGCTCGCAGGTTCAACGCATTGCTGTTGAACGCAAGTTGTCGCAAGAGCAAACAGTGCTGGTTGAAAAGCTGATCCAGGAATACACTGAGGGGCGCCAGGGAGGAATTTTGGGAGAAGTCCGAGTGAATGTTCTCAAGCTCAATCTGGCATTGGATGAAACATTATGAGTGAAGCATATCGTCCCAATCCCGACCGTTTGTTGGCCGGGATAAAAAAGGAAGAAAGCGAAAGAGTGCGTGGGCACTTTCGTGTCTTTTTTGGGATGTGTCCCGGAGTTGGAAAAACTTATGCGATGCTGAAAGCGGCCCTGGAGCAAGTTCAACAGGGCACGGATCTTGTGGTTGGCGTCGTTGAAACACATGGGCGTAAAGAAACGGAAGAACTTCTTGCGGGGCTTGAGCTTCTTCCTCGAAAAGATATTGTTTATAAAGACACAGTTTTAAAAGAAATGGATCTGGATGCGATTCTTGCACGCAAACCACGTCTGGTCCTCGTTGACGAACTCGCACATACAAATGCACCAGGATCTCGCCATCCCAAAAGATATCAGGATGTGATTGAGCTTTTAGAGGCGGGCATTGACGTTTATTCCACAGTAAATGTGCAGCATTTAGAAAGTCGCGCTGATTTAGTTCAACAAATCACGGGTGTTAAAATCCAAGAGCGAATTCCTGATTCGGTATTAGATCTGGCAAACCAGATTGAGCTTATCGATATCTCGGCGCAAGGTCTTCTTAAGCGCATGAAAGAAGGAAAAGTTTATCAGGGGGACCGTGCGGTTCGTGCTGAAGAAAACTTTTTTAAAGAAACACATTTAACGGCGCTTCGTGAATTGGCATTGCGCTATACTGCGGAGCAAGTGGATCAAGATCTGCAGAATCAAATGATCGTGCAGCAGATTCAAGGTCCTTGGAATACGCAAGAGCGTCTGTTGGTAGCCGTCAGTCACAGTCCTTTCGCGGCTCGCCTGATTCGCGCCACCCGCCGCATGGCTTTTAGTTTAGAAGCACCGTGGATTGCTTTACACATCGAAACCGAGGTGCGTTTAAGCGCCGAAGATCAGTCTAGGCTGTTAAAGAATTTGAACTTGGCCCGTGAGTTAGGTGCGGAAGTTGTTTCCGTAAAAAATCATAATATTGCTGAAAGCATTCGCGAGATTTCTCATGAGCGCAATGTCACGCAAATTATTATGGGAAGACCTCAACAAGGCTGGTGGGATCGCTTAAAAGGACAAGGGTCCCTTTTAGATCAACTCGTCAGTAAGAGCAGTGATGTTGACGTCCATATTATTCGTCAACAAGAGGATTCAAAAGTTCGTAAAGCAAAGTGGAAAGCGCTGGTTTTTGATTCTCCGTTAACTTCATACTGGTATTCTTTCTGTGCACTTTTAGGAGTGAGTTTTGTCAATGGCTTGGCTGTTCCGGTTATAGGCTACCGATCTGTCGGATTTGTCTTTTTGTTAAGCATGATCCTGATCGGGCTCGTTACCACTTTGGGACCCGTTCTTTTTGCGGCGACTTTGAGTGCTTTGATTTGGAATTTCTTTTTTATTCCGCCCGCAATGACGTTTGCCATCTCGCAACCCGAAGATGTGATGATGTGTTTATCTTATTTTCTGGTGGCGTTACTAAGTGGTGTTCTTGCGGACCGAATCCGAACTCGCGACAGAGATTTAGAGAGTCGTGAAAAGCGCACGCGTGTTCTGTACGAGCTCGTTCGAGAATTTGCTTCGGCAATGTCGGTTTTAGATGTGAGTCTGGCGGCGTCGCAAAGTTTAGAGCGCATCGTAAATGGCAAGGTCAAAATCTTACTGACAGATGAAGACGGGGATCTTTTAAGAAAGTCTGTGAACGACATCAAGGTTGATGATAAAGATTTTGCTTTGGCTCTGTGGGCTTTTGAAAATAACCGTCATGCGGGTTGGAAGACGGAGACTTTATCTGAGTCACGCTGTCTGGCAGTTCCTTTAAAGGCAAAAGAACGTTCGGTGGGCGTGTTGCTCTTTTACCCACGTGAAAAAGATAGCCTCACCTTGGATCAACAGCATATTCTTGAAAATGTATCAGCCCAGACGGCCATGGCTTTGGATCGTCTGCGTTTACAAAAGAGTGCAGAAAAAACCAAGGTTCTGGAAGCTTCCGAAAATCTGCATCAAGCTCTTTTAAACACGGTCTCTCATGAGTTGCGCACTCCGCTAACGGCGATCATAGGGTCGGCTTCGGCAATGGCGGATAAAAATCTTTCTTCACAAGAACTTGTACGCGATCAGTTGGTCGAAGATATCATGGACTCTTCTTTAAGGTTGAATCAGGTGGTTGAAAATCTGCTGGATATGTCGCGACTTAATTCCGGTGCCTTGCAGTTAAAGAAGGAATGGATTGATTTAAACGATCTGATTTCGGGTATACCTTCTAAGATGGGGCGCTTGGCAGCGCAACATAAAATTTCTATCGTGAACTCTGTCGAGACCGTCTATGCGCGAGTGGATGAAAGATTGATTGAGCATGTGTTATTGAATCTTTTGTCGAATGCAGTTCGCTACGCGCCCTCGGGTTCAACGATCACTTTAAGTCTTGAACGAAATGGCGGGCCGTTGATTTCGGTGAAAGATGAAGGCCCTGGAATACCAGAGTCCCATTTAAAAAAAATATTTGAAGCTTTCTATCGCGTTCCCGGCAGCAAGACCGGGGGAGTGGGTTTAGGTTTGGCTATTGTTAAAGCATTAGTTGAAGCTCATGGCGGTGAGGTTTATGCTCAGAACAGACAAGCCTCGTTGGGAGCCGAGTTCTTTATTAAACTTCCTTACGAAAAGCCGCCGCAAGATCTCACGGGTGAATCATGAAAGAAGGCATGAAAAAAGTATTAGTGATTGATGATGAGGCCTCGATCCGAAAGCTCCTGCGAGTGAGTTTGGAAGGAAATGGTTATCATGTCGACGAAGCTTCTTTAGGTCGTGAAGGTGTTTCTTTAGTCGCCTCCTTGCGTCCTGATATTGTACTTTTGGATTTGGGCCTTCCTGATGTTACCGGTCTTGAAGTTTTAAAAGAGATTCGTGGCTGGACCCGGTTGCCAGTAATAGTTTTAACGGTTCAGGATTCTGATAACGATAAGGTCGCCGCTTTGGATGGGGGCGCGGACGATTATATTACGAAGCCCTTTAGTTTGCCCGAGCTTTTGGTGCGCATGCGCGTGGCTCTTCGTCACTCTTCCACAAGTGCACTAGAGAAGTCCGAGTTCGCCAGTGGTCCATTAAAAATGGATTTGCCAGGACACGTGGTCACTGTGTACGGCGAACATGTAAAACTTACGAGCACCGAGTTCAACATTTTAAAAGTTTTGATGCGCTATAAGGGAAAAGTGGTGACTCACCGGATGTTACTAAATGAGGTTTGGGGCCCCAACTCCGTCGAGCACACTCATTATTTGCGGGTGTACGTCGGAGCTTTACGCAAGAAATTAAAGATCTCAGAAGACACGCCAGACGTCATTGTTACTGAAGCTGGCGTTGGATATCGGCTTTTAGATATCTAAATTATTTCAAGATGGATTTTTTAAGCTGAGCCACACCATCATCCGATGATTTGCCAAGCCAGATCGAAAAGATTTTCTCGATAAATCCAGCGGGTCCTTTGATCTCAGTGACATTACCGCCGGTAGTTTCATAAGTGATAGCTTCGTTTCCGTCTTTAAGGCGAGCACCCACAATGCTAAGAGCTTTGCCTTCTTTCGCTTCGCCGCCTTTAGCAACAGTGTCTAAAAACTGCTGAACGGGAGCTTCTTGCGTGTTGATTTTATTTGCCGCCAAAGCTTCCTTAAAAGACTTTTGAACATTTTCGGCGTCAACGTCACGAAGGAAGTGCAATTGAATGGCGACGGCCTTTTGATTTTTCAACGATGAAAGTGCTTCGTTCTCTGATTTTTTAAAAGTTTCCAAAGAAGCTACGTAAAGTTGACCCACGTAGACCTTCACGTTTACGAAAACTACTTTCTTCGCACGCAGACCCGCTCCTACGGATGTCAGGCTGACAGATTCACCCTCTACTTGAGTTGTTGCCGAAGGGGCCAGGGTCACATTTTCAAGTTTTTCTCCTCCGCCAGCCGGTGTCAGAAGAGCGGCCGAAGCGTTTACAGACAAAAGAATAGCGAATAGGCAAGCGCTAAGCAGTTTCATGGGGATTCCTTTCTTCTCGGTAGGCTTTTAGGATTTCGGCGGGTGCTTAAAATGTCAACGAGGAAAAGTTTTGTTGGCAGCCCCAAGTCCGTACATTAAGCTTTTGTTAGACGCATGACCGAGGCCCGAAACACTTCTCTCTTTCGACAAAAACTAGAACTTCTGATTCTTGATGATTCAGAGGCGCTTTTAAATCGCGTTAAACAAGTGGTGTCTGCGCATTATCTGACTTTTCGCCAAGTGAATTTCGGCGAGCTTCCAGAGTCAATGGGCGATCTATTGAAGGCTCAACTTGTTTTGTTGGCACAGCGACAGGAAGAAGCTCTCAAAGATTTTTCCGAGCGGGTGGATAAAGTTCTACGTGTATTTCCGCGTTCTTGTATTGTGACGGTGATGGCACCTTCGTATTCCCGCGAAAATTTGGAAGGCACACAGAATCCTCGCGTGACGCCGTTATCTCAGGCAGAGTTTTATTCGACTTTGAAGTTTGAATACGTTTGTCTGTACCGCTGTCGTTCTCAATATTTTTCTATACAAGCCGGTGACCTTTTTCCTATGACGACGATGTCATTTCCGGCCTTCATTCGTCTTTCGTTGAATCAAAGATATTTGCCAGTCATCCATAGCAACACCGTTTTGTCGGATGAACGAAGTCAAAGGCTCAGTCGCGCGGAAGGACTGTATATTCAAATCAAGGATATCGAAGGATACCTGCAGTACATCGCCACTTATTATGACACTTCGGGGGCGGCCTTAAGGAAGCGGGCGCGCGCTCTTTTCTTAAGTCTTTGTTATAAGTCGGTGTACTTAAATGAAAGCTTGCTCTTCGATTTTAAAATGCCAACGGAAAGTCATTTAGCGTCCATCTATGAGGGTATAAAGAAAACGGCCTCTGACCTTTTCGAGATTATGAAAACGGATGAGAATCTGTGGGATATTTTCCGCGAGGCTTTGGATGAAGATTTTTGGGAATTATGGCGATCTCCGTGGATTTCTGTTTATGCCTCTTTGATTTCGGTTCGAAGCGGCGTGGGAAATCCCATGGTTGTGCTTCTGGCGGGATTGCTTACGGATATTGGGATCTATGATCTCGAAGAAGCCGTGACTCGAAACTACTATCTGTCTGAAGAAAAGAAGGTCACTCCGGAGCAGCAGAGTTCTTATGAAAAACACCCTCTCTTGTCTTTAAACCGTTGTTTGATTAAGAAACTTCCGATCGAAGAAGCGGTCAAAACAGTCCTTGTCTGTACCCATGAACGCGTCGATGAGAAAGGGTTTCCGAATCAGGTGCCTTCGGACAAACTTCCCGAAGAGGCCTTGATTCTTCTGTTTGCTGAAAAGATCGACAAGACCGCTTTGACGACGATTAGAAAAACGGGCGTGGGTTTCCGTTTTGCGAAAGAAAAGTTGTGGGAAGCCGAAAGCACCACTCCTGGCAGTTTCAGTCCCGATTTTTTAAATAAAATCAGTGAATCACTAATTTAAAACCTGTGAATGACACCTCTTGTAAGAAGCAGAATCCTTTTGCCCCTGAGGAGGCTTTTGCATTTAATGAAACGGCATAAACTTACAGAGGAGTTAGTAATGCTTAAAAAATTAGCATTGGTGTTTTGCTTAGTGGCGTTTGCAGGAAGTGTTGAAGCCAAAGAGCTGACCAATCGTTTGGGCGTTGGTGTAAAGAAGAACACATCTTTGGATCTTCCAGAGCTTGCGGCTGTTTATCACCCGATGTCTGATCTGTCTTTCACGGGTGGGTTGGGGATCGATACGCAAAAAGATTACTCTAAGTTTTCGTTCAATGCAGGCGTACGCCGCACCGTTTTTAAGGAAGACAACATGAACTTCTACATGGGTGGCGCATTAGGGCTTGTGAACTTTGAAACGGCGGGAGAAAAGGAATCTGGCTTCGAGTTGAATGCTCTTTTTGGTGGAGAGTTCTTCTTTACGGGTCTTGATTCTTTGGCTTTCACATTTGAAGGCGGCGTCGGTGTGATCTCTGCCGATAATGTTCGTTTTAGAACAATTGCAGATGGTCCGTTCAACGCAGGTATTATCTTTTACTTCTAATCAGGAGATTTAAATGAAAAAAGTAATTCACACGGACAATGCTCCTAAAGCGGTAGGTCCTTATTCTCAAGCAGTGCAAATGGGCGATTTTTTGTTCTGCTCTGGCCAAATTTCAATTGATCCTAAAACAAATGAAGTTTTCACAGGGGACATCAAAACCCAAACACAGATGGTGATGAAAAATATCGAAGCCGTTCTTACAGCGGGCGGTATGAACTTTTCAAATATTGTTAAGACGACAATCTTCATCACAAATATGAATGACTTTGCGACGGTGAACGAAGTTTACGCTCAATATTTTAAAGACGCTCCTCCAGCTCGCTCGACAGTGGCTGTAGCGGGTCTTCCTAAAGGTGTGAACGTTGAAATCGAAGTTTTGGCGCATCGCTAAAGTTCTATTACGGTCTCGGCCGTTCTGGGTGCTTTTGTTTTTCGTGGGAACGGTTTTGTACCGTTTCTACGATGAGTATCAAAACGTTCAGCACGAGACCGTACAGTCTTGGTTAAAAACACCGACGGCCGACTGCGCCGTGGTGTTAACCGGGGGAGCGGGGCGCGTCCGTGAAGGATTCGATCTTCTGGCAAATCAAAACGTAAAAAAGCTGGTGATCTCAGGAGTGTATTCCAATGCGCGCTTGCGTGAAATTATGCCGGTGTGGCCTTTTTACGGAAGTCTCACTGAAAATGACGTGGTCTTAGATCGTCGTTCGGAAACCACTTATGGAAACGCTCAACAAAGTCTTCCCATTGTGGAGGCGTTGAAATGCAGAGACATTCTTTTGGTGACTTCACGTTTGCATATGTATCGATCTTATCGCACCTTCCGTGCGACTTTCCCTGAAAACATTTATATCCAAAAACACGCCATTATCGGCGGTCGTTACGAGTCTTCAGTCTGGGAAACCACCTTTGAAGCCTTAAAGTCTTTATTTTACTCTTTCTGGGCTTATTAAAACTCGACCCTGGTCTAATCCCATTTTCTTAACAAAATACCGATAAGTATTTGAGAAATTAAGGGGATAACCATGACTTCTTTACTGGCGCAGATAGATTCGCTAGGAAGATTTGTTACTAAAAACGTGGAATACACAGTGCGTGTGTTCCTCATGGTCTATCTTTCTCTTCGCGCTGCCATTCTGGATAAAGCGCAAGGCTTCAGACAAATCGTCGGTGTTCTTTCCTCACAAATTTATTTCACGGGATGGCAGGCTCTGCCTTTGATTTCTGTTCTCGCGTTGGGTGTGGGCTCGGTGATGATTTTGCAATCGCTCTCTAATCTGACCTTGTTAGGCGGAACGCAGATGATCGGAAGCTTTTTGATTGTGATGATTCTGCGAGAAGCGGGGCCGTTACTCGTGGCGCTTGTCGTGATTGCACGTTCTGGAACCGCCGTGGCTTCAGAAATCGGAAATATGCGCGCCAATCGTGAGATCGAAGCGTTAGAGAGCATGGGGATTAACCCTTTAAGCTTTATTGTGTTTCCGCGTGTTGTGGGCGGAGTTCTGAGTGTCTTGGGATTAGCATTTTATTTTAATGCCATTGCCTTGATTGGCGGTTTTCTGGTTACGCGCTTCTTTCAAGACATGTCATTGACGTTTTATACAGATTCTTTGATGAAAGCTTTTGCTAAAGAAGACGTTCTGATTTTTTTTCTGAAAAACGGCTTTAGCGGCATGATCATCTTTGTTGTTTCTTGCTATCAGGGATTGTCGGTGAAACGGTCTCCGCATGAAGTTCCCCAAGTCACAACTCAGGCCGTGGTGAACAGTATTATTTTCGTCGTGATTTTTAACTTAATGGTTTCAGCTTTGTTTTATTTAAATCAACTTCGTAGTCTAGGGGTGGTCTAATGAAAATCGAGAGTCTTAAATTTGAAGGCGTGACATTCACACATGAAGGACAAGATCCGATTGTTCAAAATGTCGAGTTCGACTTCCCCATGAATGAAATTCTTTGGGTGAAGGCGGAAGAGGGTGCTGGCAAAAGTTCCTTACTGCAAATCCTGGCTGGCTTACAAATTCCGCAATCGGGAAAATATCTGATCAACGGTGAAAACGTTTGTGATATGTCTTTTGAAGAATTTTTACCGTACCGCTTGCAGATTGGTTATTCCTTTGATTATGGCGGTCTTATCAACAACCGTTCTTTATTTGATAATCTGATGTTGCCGCTTCTTTACCATAAAGTGGTTTCTCCAGAAGAAGCGAAGGCTCGTGTCGAAGGTCTTTTAAAAGAATTTGGTGCAGAAAAATTTGCGCATGACCGTCCAGCGCATGTGCCCGGTCGTATTCGTAAGTTGACCTGTCTTTTACGTGCTTTAGTAATGCGCCCGCAGATACTTCTTTTGGATGATCCAAGTGTGGGTTTGGGCCAAGACAGTATTTATGCCTTTGTGGACCACGTGCACAGACTTCGTAAAGAAGGTCATTGCAAACATGTATTTATCAGTTCTTATGACGAAAAGTTTATGAATCTATTTGAGTACCAGATCATTCATTTAGATGAAGGGCAGTTGTATTTCCAAGCTGTCGATCCAGAGAAAAGGGTTGTTCATCTATGATGAAGGTCAAGTTTAGTAAGTTTGAGAGGGTAGCAGGTCTTTTCATCGTAGTCGCTATCTTCGGAATTATTCTGACAGCGATCAGTGCTGCGGTCAAACAAGGTTGGTTCGAACCGAAGGTTCGTTATACGACGACCTTTGAAAATGCCGATGGCCTGCACCAAGGAACATTGGTGCAAATGTCTGGTCTGCGTGCAGGCGCAGTTGAGTCTGTTGAACTTGAAAGCGACAATCGCATTCGTGTGAGCTTTTATATTTTAGGTAAGTTTCAAGATCGCGTCCGCGAAAATAGCACCGTGCAATTGATTCGTCCTTTTATCATTGGTGAACGCGTTCTGGATTTATCTGTAGGACATGATCAGTTTCAAGTCTTACCGGCTCACAGTGCGGTGAAGTCTTTAGAAACAGTGGATCTTATGACCTTGATGAGCGGTAAGAATATGAATTCCTATTTGAGTAAGCTTGGAGGAATTCTTGAAAGCATGCAGGTCATCGTCGATGCATTTGCAGATAAGAGCCGGGCTGAAAGCATGGTTCGCGTGATCGACAGATTAGATCCTTTAATGAAGAATTTAAATACGATGTCGACGGAAGTGATCAAGCTTTCTCGTCAAGCTACGCATGATGACGGTGTTCAGAAACTCGTCGGAAATCTTGCGGTAACCACCAAAGAGATCAATCGCATTTTGCCAGAGTTGAATGAAGAAAATCCTCAGCTAGCCAAAGACTTGGCCGTCATGACTCAGAATCTAGCCACGGTCACTCGGGCCTTGGGGCCTGCAGTGAAAGCCGTGGAGCCTGAGCTTCCTGGAGCCAGTGTTCGTTTGGTCGAGGCTCTGAATGAGACAGTGGTTGTGCTTAAAGCCATGCAAAAGTCTTTCTTTATGCGTGGAAGCGTGCGTGAAGTGCGCGATGAAGAAGCGCAGGAACGTGTGCCAGCCAATATCCGAGAAACAAAGTAGAAGTTTTTCGTTTCTCGGATAATTTATCTTTATTGCACTATAGTAATCCCCACATTCGTACGATAAAGCCCTTGCTCTCTTGAGCAGGGGTGAAACATGCGATCCATCGTTCGCTGTTTCTGTGTTATGCTCCTGAACATTGCGGTACAAAATGCAGAAGCAAAAAATATCAAGGTGGCACTGGGTATGGGGCGTCCTCCATACATCTACTTGGAACAAGGTCAGTTAAAAGGAATAGAAGTTGAAGTGATTGGAGAAGTCTTTCGTCGCTTAGGATATAAAGCGACCTTCGAGACTCTTTCACCGCTGCGCTTAGATGCAGAGGCTCGTCATGGAAATTCCTATGATGCCGTGGTGGGCGTGGCTCGCGGAAACGAAAGATCTATCTTTTACTCTGAGCCTTATATGCATTTCGAAAATTATGTGGTGGCTTTAAAGAAGAAAAACTACAAAATAAAATCCGTGCGTGAGCTTGCCCCACTGAAGGTGGGTACGTGGGTGAATGCCTGGAACGGCCTTGGCAAATCATTTAAAGCGCAGTTTGGTCCTCAGTTAAGCGGGGGCTATGCACCGAACTATTTTGAGTTCTTAAATCAAGAAGATCAATGTCTGGCTCTTTTTAAAGAGAAGGTCGATGCCATCGTTATCGACAAGTATGTTTTTGCTTGGCTCCGTATGACTTTGGCGGAAAAAGAGGACACCGAGCAGGAAGTGGATGTGTTCCGTTTGTTTAACGGTGAGTCCCCCTCTCACGTGGCTTTTCGGGATAAGAAACTGCTTCATCGTTTTGACGAAGAACTCGCAAAGTTCCGTCTCAGCGGTGAATATGATCGTGTTGTGAGAAGCTACGTCGGTGGAAATCTTGCGTCTTATTTCAAACCGAAGGTCACTCGTTACAGATAGCGCTCCGTGGCTTGAATCTGCATTGCGGCGATTTATCATAGTGCCATGTTAGTAGGGCACTTATTTCGCCATTTTATTTTCTCGAAAAGAGCAGGTTCTTTAGTTAAAAGAATTTCGTGGCTTTCCATGATCGGTATATCGATCAGTGTTACGGCGTTTTTAGTAGTCCTTTTTGTTATGAATGGCATGAATGCGACGATTAAAAAGCGCATTCTTGGTTTAGAGCCGCATCTGTATGTCCAGGCAGCGGGCGTTTCTTCTGCGGCTAGCTTAGAGGCGCATCCCGTATTCCAACGTCTCAAAGAACATCCTGAAAATAAAGCCTATGTTTATGAAACCCAAGATGTGATCATCCGCAGTCAAGACGGTCAGTTTCGTGGAGGTGTGGCTCGAGGAGTGACCCGTGAAAGCTTAGGGTACTTCATTGAGCAGCTTCAACAAATGGAGCGCAATCAACGTCAAAGTGATTCGCCAGCGTACTTCTGGGACCCTCAAGATGTGCCCGAAGAAGGCGAAATCATCATGGGTGTGGATCTCGCGCAGTCCTTGGGGGTTTTTGAGGGGGACTATGTTACTTTAGTTTCTCCTTCGGGATTGTTATTGCCGCCCGGAGAAACTCCGAAGTTTGAGCGCCTGCGCGTGAAGCGCATCGTGACAACGAGTCTTGCAGATATCGATGCTCAGTATATTTTCTATCAGAGAGGTAAGGCTTTAAATTCGTTGGTAAACGAAGGCATGCGCAAGCTTGGTATTGAAGTGTGGTTGCCTGCCGGAGTTTCGGTCGACACAGTGAAAGATGATCTTTTGAAGTTCGAAGATGTCAGTGTTGAAACTTGGATGGATCGCAATTCGGCTTTGTTGTATGCCTTGAAATTAGAAAAGCTCACTATAGGGACTTTTTTGGGCTTGGCGGGTATGATTGCCGCGAGTTCTATTTTGACCGTGTTAGCTCTGCTTTTATCGCAGAAAAGAAGAGACATCGCGATCTTAAGAACGATTGGCTTTTCGGCGAAACAAACAGTTCGCACATTTACGCAGTTAGGATTTATTTTAGCTTCCGTAGGTGTGTTGACGGGAGTTATTTTAGGAACTGGTATCAGTCTTTATATCGAAGCCAATCCGATTCAGTTGGCCGCTTCGCAGATTTATTATGATCCGAGTATTCCTGCATTGGTGGATTTTACATTGGTCTTTGGTGTTCTGATTGTCAGTGGTTTGATTGCCTGGTTTGGATCCTATATCCCGGCAAGAACGGCATCAGAGGTTCAGCCCTCTGACGCCTTAAGAATGAAATAACTAGACGCTAACCTGATAGTCGCGAAGAGCATCCGTCAACGACGTCTTTAAGTCTGTACTTGGTTTTCTTTTTCCAATGATAAGTGCGCAAGGAACACCGTATGTTCCCGCCGCAAAATCTTTCATCTGGGTTCCTGGAATAACAACACAATTGGATGGCACTCGACCTTTGTATTCAACCGGAGAAGAGCCCGTCACGTCGATGATTTTTGTGCTAGCCGTGATGGTTACGCCAGCTCCAAGAACAGCTCCTTCTTCAATCAAAGCACCTTCAACGACGATACAGCGGCTGCCGATAAAGACGTTGTCTTCAACGATGACCGGAGATGCTTGAACAGGCTCAAGAACTCCGCCGATACCAACGCCGCCAGACAGATGCACATTTTTACCAATTTGTGCGCAAGAGCCCACCGTTGCCCAAGTGTCAACCATTGTGCCCGAGCCGACGTAGGCTCCAATATTTACGTAAGAGGGCATCAAGATCGCACCCTTTTCGATGAAGCAACCTTTGCGGGCGAGGGCGTGAGGAACGACACGAACACCTTCTTCTTCACTCCATTGTTTCACGGGGATTTTATCGAAATAAGTAAAATCACCCGCTTTCATCACATCCATTTTTTGAATGCGGAAATAAAGCAAAATGGCTTTTTTAATCCATTCATGAGTGATCCAGCCGTTGCCGGTTTTTTCACAGACACGCAGGCGACCCGAGTCCAAGCCTTCAATAGTTTCAAAAACAGATTTTAACTCTGTTGTGGTCATCGAATCGACGGTTTTCCCGTTTTGAACATCGGCATAGATTTGTGTCACTTCATTTTGCATTTCAATCTCCTCTAAAATCTTACTGTTCTAAAACTTTCAATGACTCTAAAATCGCGGGAACGTGAATCTCGATGATTTTTTCTGCGGAAAGTCCACGTTCAATTTCATAGGTCAGTGTAGGAAGGTTTCTTTCAAGGCCCGTGTAAGTTCCCAGGCATCCTGGCGTTGGGTAGCCGATGTCATCGTCGATTTTGTAGCCTGTGTGTTTAGCTAAGACTTCAGCGACTTTGCGGCAGTCACCATTGACGTTTAATACCGGATGCCACGAGTGAAGTGAAAGAATGAAGACGGGTTTTTTAGCTTCACAGTAAGCCATTAAACCTTTGTTTTCGTTTTCACTGCCGGCAGCAGGTCCCGGATGATAACGTGGAGTTTTTACTTCAGGAGACCAATCTTTCGTTGGAAGATTTCTGTTGAGATCCACGCCGTTGCCATTGCCGCGAGTTTTGAAAATGACTCCTTCTAGATTGAATTGCGGCACTAGCGTGATGTTGAGCTTATAGGGATTGGACTTCATAAAATGTTTCATCAGCTCTTGAGCTGCGATCACACCTTCGACCTCGTCGCCGTGTACACCGCCAAGAATAAGTACTTCAGGACCGCCGTTATGGAACTCGTAAGATAGAACCGGCATTCCTTTGGATGTGTAGGTAAATATAGAAGTTTTCATGACAAACCGTCCTTCCTGGGGCATGATGCTAGCACGAGGTCTTCATGGAATACATCAATAATGAATTATGCCTAGGTCCGTTAAAGAAGCGTCTATTGCCCTTGTGCGCGAATTACATGCGGCCTATTTATGTCTATGACCTCGATTTCATCTCGCAACGTTTTAATGCTATGGCAAAGGCCCTTTCCGGCGTGCGCCTTTTTTACGCAGTGAAGGCAAATCCCAATCAGCAAGTTTTGCAACATCTTAAGAAAATCGGTTCGGGTGCTGATGTGGTTTCATTAGGAGAAATTAAAAGAGCCATGGAAAGCGGTTTTTCTGCTCACGACATCGTGTATAGCGGCGTAGGTAAAACGCGTCACGAAATCACGGAGGCTTTGAAGTTAGGAATTTTGCAAATCAACGTAGAAAGCTTGCCTGAGCTTGAGCGAATCGGAGGCATTGCGCGCTCTTTGGGTAAGAAGGCCGCGGTCGCTTTGCGCTTGAATCCCGATATCGATATTAAAACGCATCCCTATATCGCCACGGGTCTTAAGGATAATAAATTCGGGATGGAATTATCGTTGATTCCCGAACTTGTGGCTTGTCTTTCAAAGTATTCAGACTCTTTGGAACTTGTCGGGTTTAGTTTGCACTTAGGCTCGATGATGATGGAATTTTCGGGTTATGAAGAAGCTTTAAAAAAACTAAAACCTGTCTTTGTGGAAATGCAGAAGAAGTTTCCGACGCTCAAGCGTTTTGATTTCGGCGGAGGCTTGGGGATTTTTTATGATCGCTTGGATTTAGAGCTGGAGGAAAGTCTTTTACGTGACTACGCGAAAATCACGAAAGACATCTTGGGCGATTTGAACTGTGAGTTGCAGGCCGAGCCCGGCAGGTGGCTGCTGGCTCATTGTGGTGTTTTGATCACGGAAGTGCAGTACATTAAAAAAACGTCGTCAAAGGATTTTGTAATCGTGGATGCGGGAATGAATCATTTGATTCGTCCTTCATTGTATGAGGCTCAGCATCTGATCGTTCCATTAAAAAAATCCGGGGAAGCAATGAAGGCGGATGTTGTCGGTCCTATTTGTGAATCTTCAGACTTTTTTGCGAAAGATATCACTCTTGGAAAAGTACAAGAGGGTGACTTTGTGGCGATCATGGATTCCGGTGCTTACGGTTACTCCATGGCCAGTCAATATAATATGCAGGAGCTTCCTTTAGAAATTTGTATTTAAAGATCGACGACGCGAAACGAGTGCGGCGTGAGCGGTGTCAAGATACGATGGGCCACTTCGGTAAAATGCGCTGAGTGGTCTGTAGTCATGATTTCAATAGTGCGCTCGTCCTGAGACGCATTTTTTCCTAAACGTCCCTCAGTAAAATCACGATCCAACCAGTGAGCGATGGCTTCGCCGGAATCAACTAATTCGACAGCAGAGCCGGTCACACGACTGATCGCACTTTTTAATATCGGGTAGTGCGTGCAGCCTAAGATCAAAGTGTCGATGGAATGACCTAACAACGGACTGACGTAACGGAAGACGATCAGATTCGTCACTGGATCTGAATCCCAACCTTCTTCAGCTAAGGGAACAAATAGCGGACAAGCTTGATCAAAGACTTCGGCCTGAGGGTGCAGCTCCAAAATTTTCTTGCGATAAGCCTGGCTGTTGACGGTTGCACGTGTCCCTAAGACACCGATTTTTTTAGCAGAGGATTTTTCAAGAGCTCTCTGTGAGCCTGGTTCGATGACATTGTAGATGGGGAGGCCATCGAACTCTCGTTCCGTCAACTGGCTTGAGGCCGTGTTGCAGGCGATGACGATGGCTTTCACATGTTGCTTTTCCAGAAAGTGAATATTCTGTTCAGAATATTTACGAATCGTCGATGGAGACTTCGAGCCATAGGGAAGTCGCGCAGTATCCCCCAAGTAAAGAAAGTTTTCTTGAGGGAATCTTACTGCGAGTTCTCTTAAAACGGTGAGACCACCGATTCCAGAGTCAAACACACCTATGGGTCTTGTATCCGAAGAAAGCATCCTTAATTTTTTACACCGTGAGCACGTGATTCCGCAATACCATTTGCTGACATTTCAATAAAGAGAGCTTTCTCACGTAATTCAGCAATAGTAGTCGCATTCACATAGCTCATTCCCGAACGAATTCCGCCCGCGACTTCAAGGATAACGTCTTTAACATGTCCTTTGACATTCACTTGCGTTGATTCGCCTTCAGGAGCCATACCCGTAGGAACGCCACCTCTCCAAGAGTCCTGGGCTGCGCGTGAAGCCATACCACGGTATTGCTTCTTACCGTTTTTGATTTCTCCCGGTGTTTCGATTGTTCCTGAAAGCATACTTCCTAGCATCACAGAGCTTGCGCCCGCTGCGAAGGCTTTGACCATATCGCCTGATGTACGAATACCGCCGTCAGCGATCACAGGAACTCCGTAGCTGTCAGCGATTTCCGCACAAAGAGCAATGGCTGTTAACTGAGGCACACCACAACCTGTGATAATTCGAGTCGTACACATGGAGCCTGGACCGATACCTACTTTGATAGCATCCGCACCTGATTCGATCAGATCGCGGGCGGCATCTGGAGTCGCCATATTTCCTGCGATGATTTCAACTTGAGGATAATGATCTTTCAACCACTTCATCGTTTCCATCATCTGCACTGAGTGACCGTGAGCAATGTCGATCGTGATGATATTTACGCCGACGTCGATCAAAGCTTTCGCGCGTGTTTTAAATTCCTCACCCACGCCGACGCTGGCAGAAACGTTTTTCACACCGGCTTCTTTTAAGCGACGGGCTTGCGAAGCTTGTTCTTCGGTAGAGATAAAGCGGTGAAGAATACCCAAACCACCCAATTCGTTCATTGCAAAAGCCATGTCGTATTCAGTCACCATATCCATATTGGCGCTGATGATCGGCATTTCGATAGAAACTTTTTTCGTGAGTTTTGTGGTGAGGTGTGGATCGCGACGTGAACGGATGTCAGAGCGCGCTGGCATAATAAGCACGTCATCAAAAGTTAAACCTTTGCCGCGATTTTTAATGTCTTTCCAGTTAAACATGAGCGTCATGTTTTCTTACCTCACTTCTAAAAATATTAAAAAGGATCTGAGTTGATAAAATTAGCAAATAAGTATCTAAAGCCGAAAGGGCCAGGCTTGCTATCGGTGTCTTCCAAATCAAGCGGTAGGCATCAAAGAGCGCCGACAAAGTCACAGGTACGAAGAGATGGAAGAAAACAAAAACAGCAAGAATCTTGAACCAGTTTTTGCGCACAATTTGGGCAGATTTTTGAAGCGCGTCTTCTTTGCCTTCGTCATAGGCCTTTGAAGAAGTGACTACCAAAGGAACCAAGCTGTATTCGATATACTTCCAAATCCCTGGCAGAATCAGCAGCAAAGACCACAAGAGGGTCTTCCCCCACGAGCGCAGTGTTTCGATAAAAACCTGATTGAGGTTTTTTTCCATGAATTCACTTAAAGTCTGAGTCCATCCCGTGAGGGTGTTCAAGGCATAAAGCGCCACGGTAATAAGGAGAACCGGAAAGACCACGCTACTTATGATGGACAAAAATCCAAGCCAATACACTTGTTGTTGGGCTCCCTGAGGGTCTCTCAGGGCATTTTCGATATGAAGATTCAGGTACTGGTCGATGTTGCTCGACAGAACGACCAGAGCGAAAATAGGCAAGCAGACTTTTTTAAAAACCTGAAGGTTTTCGGCAAAAAAATTCACTTAAGTATTTAGATCGCGATTCAAAAGGGGAGTCAAGCGGACTCTTGCTAAGAAACACCGGGGAGAAGCGTCGTTTTATAAGGCATAATTTATAAAAGGAGGCTTTTATGGGTCTTCGCGTGATGATCACGGGTCCCACTGGCACTCTGGGCCAAGAACTTGTGCGCAAATTTAAACGGGCGGGCCTTCCCTTTGTGGCAGCGTCGCGCTCTTTAGATCGCCTGCCTGAAGGTGTTCGGGGTTTGCAGCTGGATTATGGAAACAGCCTCATTTTAGAGCAGGCCTTTCGCGATGTCGATGTCCTCTTCTTTCTACAACCTTTGGCTTCAGGCATGCGTGAAGAGGCCTTGCGGGTCATTAAAGCAGCTCGTAAATCCGGTGTGGAATATATTTTAAAAATTTCTGAAATAGGGGCGAGCGCAGAGTCTCCTTATCTTTATCAACGTCTTCACGGAGAAATTGATGACCTTTTAAAGCATAGCGGGATTCCTTATGCTCTTTTAAAGCCCTCTTCTTATATGCAAAATTTTATTCATGGTTATGGAGAGGCCCTTTTGCAGGGCACTTTATTCTTGCCTGAAGGAGAGGGGCGGACAGCCTATGTGGATGCCCGAGATGTCGCCGATGTCGCTTTAGAGATTTTAAAAAAGCCTTGGGATTATGAGCAAAAAAGTTTGGATGTCACTGGCGCCAGAGCTCTTTCCAATTCCGAAGCAATGGCACTTCTTTCGAATCAAATTCGTCGTCGTATTTCCTATGTCCCCGTAACAGAAGAGGCGGTCCTAAAAACGTGGCAGAGATCCGGCATGGATAAGTTCCAAATGGAAGTGCGGTTGAGTCTGCATCGGGCAGTCCGAGAGGGCCGCACGCATCAAGTTTCCATCATTTATCAAAGCATAATGGGACGTGAGCCTGTGTCGTTTGAACAGTTTTGCCACGAGATGAAGGACTTTTGGCTCCCCCGTCGTGAAGACACAGAGCTGTGGCGCTAAAGAAATTCAAGCAGGCCCAGCCTCCTGACAGCACAAATTTAAAAACCTTAGCGACGGCCGCCGCGGGATGTACAGGGTGTGATCTCTATAAAAACGCGACGCAAACAGTTTTCGGAAAGGGAAAAAAGAAAGCCCGTATTCTTTTAGTCGGCGAACAGCCCGGAGACAAAGAGGACCTGGCGGGACTTCCCTTCGTGGGACCCGCCGGAGAACTATTGCGACACTGTATTGAGCAGGCCGGCCTCACGATGGAGGATATTTATTTAACGAACGCTGTGAAACATTTTAAATGGCGCCCGGCAGGGAAAGTGCGTCTTCATCAAAAGCCTTCGATGGGACAAATAAAAGCCTGTCGTCCCTGGTTAGAAAAAGAAGTTGAATCGGTGAAGCCAAAAGTGATTGTGGCCTTAGGGGCTACGGCGGCCACCAGTGTTTTGCAACGGGTGCCACGCATCGGCAGTGAACGAGGCAAGGCTATCAAAGACGTGGAGCTTGCAGACTACATCATTCTGTCCTGGCATCCTTCAGCTATTTTGCGCAGTATTGATCGCGAGGACGCCGAGGCAAAGCGAGCAGACCTTGTCAGTGATCTAAAACTCGCTAAGAAGCTTTTAAGTAAGTGATGCTTTTTTTATTTCCAAATATTCTTCATAAGAAATGTGGTTATCATAAGTGACTTTCCCATCAAGTTCGATCACTCGGTTCGCCACCGTCTGAATCAGCTCATGGTCATGGGACGTGAAAATCACGGTGCCTTTAAAGCGTTTAAGGCCTTCATTTACGGCGGTGATGCTTTCCAGATCCAAGTGGTTCGTCGGTCCGTCTAAAATTAAGATATTCGAACCGGACAACATCATCTTTGAAAACATACAGCGAACTTTTTCTCCACCCGAAAGAACTTGAGGTTTCTTTAAGGCATCTGTTCCACTGAAAAGCATCTTTCCTAAGAATCCGCGCAAGAAAGTTTCGTCTTTGTCTTCAGAGTATTGACGAAGCCAGTCTACCAAAGAGTCTTCAGATCCTTGAAAGTATTTTGAATTGTCAGTTGGGAAGTAGCTGCGAGTTGTTGTGATACCCCAAGAAAAGTTTCCAGAGTCGGCTTGCAACTCTCCGGCGATGATTTCTAGTAAAAGCGTTTTTGCTAAATCATTTTTTCCTAAAAGAACAACCTTATCGCCTTTTTTCAGAGTGAAGCTGACATCCTTAAGAAGAGTCTCTCCTTCCCAAGTTTTCGTGATGCGATCCACGGTCAATACGTCGTTACCCAATTCGCGTTTGATATCAAAACCAATGAACGGCTGCTTGCGCGATGAAGCCGGCAACTCATTGAATTCTAACTTTTCTAACTGTTTCTGACGGGAAGATGCCTGGCGTGACTTTGAAGCATTAGCGCTGAAGCGAGCGATAAAGGCTTTCAATTCTTCGGCTTTATCAGCACTTTTCTTGTTTTGATCAGCAAGGAGCTTTTGACTGAGTTCGCTCGCCTGACGCCAGAAATCGTAGTTGCCTGTATAGGTAGTGACTTTACCGAAATCGATATCCGCAATGTGCGTGCAGACTTTATTTAAAAAGTGACGATCATGTGAGATCACGATGACGGTGTTTTCAAAATTTAAAAGAAATTCCTCAAGCCACTGAATTGCATAGATGTCCAAGTGATTCGTGGGCTCATCCAGAAGTAAAATGTCGGGCTGGCCGAAAAGAGCCTGGGCTAAAAGCACTTTCACTTTTTCTCCGCCATTAAGTTCCTTCATCAGTTTGCCATGATACTCATCTGTAATACCAAGGCCTGCCAGCATGACTCCCGCTTCGGATTCGGCCTCCCAGCCATTCAGTTCCGCAAACTCAGTTTCAAGTTCAGAAGCTCTGACTCCATCGGCTTCGGAAAAATCAGGATTGGCGTAAAGAGCGTCCTTTTCTTCCATGATTTTGTAAAGGCGTTCGTTCCCCATGAGAACCGTTTTTAAAACCGGGAATTCATCATAGGCGTAATGATCTTGCTTTAAAATTGAAAGGCGCAAATCTGGAGCGATATGAACTTCGCCGGTGTTAGGTTCAACCTCTTTTGAAAGAACCTTCAAAAATGTGGACTTGCCTGCACCGTTTGCGCCGATAAGGCCGTAACAGTTGCCGGGAGTAAATTTCACATTCACATCTTCGAAAAGTTTTTTGCCGCCAAAACGGAGGCTGACGTTGCTGGTACTGATCATTTTGCGGGTCCTTTGAGGACTCTTTTTTACGTTTTTCCGTACGAAATCGCAACTTTTTCGAGAGTCATAGGCAAAATATCCAGTTAGAACTGCCAGGTTAATGTGAGACCTATAGTGGGGGAGAGCCCAGATTCGTTCACATTGTCTTCAAGATCGCCCTCGGCCGCACTGATGACGGCGTGGCCCGGGTAGATAGAGTCAAACTCGGGAATACCCGTGCTGATTGAAATCTTAGAACCCATGACTTTAACGGCACCAACGCTGGCTTTGACGTAAAGATGGTCTCCTAAAAGCCAGGTGTAACCGGTGTGAAGTCCTAGGATCATCAGTTCACTCTCCATATTGACTGAAGGATCACGGCCTAAGGCAATCAACAGAGTTTTCAGCAGACTGTAGTCGTCGCCCGTTGCCGCATAAAGAACTTCATCAATATCGGCAGACCCTTCGGCGTTTAACTGTGCCGCTGTCATCCCGATGTGCCAACCCACATCGCCTTGGATGTTGTATTGAAGGGCCGCGCGAAGCACGCGGTTGTTCTTGAAAGCGGCATTGATGACCCGTCGTTGAGTGTCGTCGTCAGAGATGATGTCAGCGATCGTATTATAGTAAGCAACGGGAACGTTCCCATAAGCCACACTGAATTCGAGATACTCATAAACTTTGAGATTAAGACCCGCGCCTACGAAAGTCGGAAATACAGTAATAACTTCCGGGGAAAGGTGAATATCACTTTGCGCCTTCGCGGTCGAGCTAAGCAGAAGTAAGAAGAATGAGGAGTATAAGATGATGAACTTTATCACGGGCGCCCTCTTTATATAAGTGAATAACTCACACTAGGAGCCCGTGCAAAAAAACGCATTAAAAAGAGAGCGGAGGTTGAAGAGAAACAGGCCTTTAAACACTCTTTTGTCGAAATCGTATAAACTTAGGTCGCAATGCTGTAAAGTTTCTTTCTCGAATATTCTGGACCCAATTTGCGACATCGCGTGGATCCAACATTGCGACCATGATGACGATCATAGCCCATTCAAAGACGGGAATGCTCATCGTGTATTCGATGCCTAAGTGCAGGCCGACACCGGCGAGCAAAACCCAATAACGCGTCTCTTTGAACCAAACTAAAGTTCCCAAAGCAAATTCCACAACGAGGGTCGACCAGGTAAGAAGCTTGATTGTGGTCATGTCATTCAAAAGGGGTAATGGAAAACGAACGAAATCATCGATGCGTGTAGCGATGTAGATGGCAGAACCATCAATCCATTTTTCACCTTTGATTTTAAATAACACAGTGGCGATATAGACCGTGCAAAATTGGATTTGAATCAGACGTAGGGCCCAGGGGCTTTTCTCTAAGGGAACTGGGGGAGCTTCTCCATTCCATTTTTTTCTAAGCCAATCAAAAGACCACACATCTCCTGATGGAGTGAAAAATAAAAAGAAAAGAAAAATTCTAAGCACAGAGTCCGCACTGTTTAAAATAAAACCATTGCGATGATGGAAGGATACCAAAGTCACAAAGGCTATCGCAACCGCGGTTCTAGTAAAGGTTCCGGTCAGGACTGCGACTGAAGCAATAAGATTGATAATGGCCAGCGTGAAAGTGTTCTTCTCTGTGTGAGGAATGTAGTCAAAAAGAGAAAAACGAAACGGATTCCCATACTGTTGCGCCGTTTGGAGGGAAATAATTCCGTTGGGTCCGTAAAGGACGTCAATGTCTGTGATGATCATCAACCAGTTAAATAGCAGTAGCAGACCCATACCCATTCGTAGCAGGGCCACAGTGTAAACGGGTTGAGGTGCAAAAATAAAATCATGAATATTATTGAACAACGTTTTTAGCTTCATAACGAACCTTCTCAGTTGTTGGCTTATATACGAATACGGACTCTTTTAAAAATTCTGTGGACATCTGTCCGTGAGGAATGAAGGGTGCTTCATCAGGCAGAAGTACTTTGTTAGAGAATCGGCTGAAGGTGATTTCGGCAACGACTCTTCCTTGTCCTTTGGACTCGATTGTAGCAATTTCACGCAGAACGTATTTTGAAATGTCGAACCACACAAGTTCGTTTTCGTTCGGAAGCAAAGTTTCCTGGCCTACGATTCTGTAACGGTCAGCGGTTAAAACTTTTCTGGCACCACTTATAATTGAGGGGCGAGGCATCTTCCAAACAGTTGTCGTACCATCAGTGAATTTGATATCGGCTTCAACATATGCATTCGTGTTCATCGGGTTGGGAGCGAACATGCTCCATGGTTGATAAAGCATTCCAAAGGCTTGATATCTCTCGACAGTCTGTATGAACTTTGTTCCTAGAGCGCTTCGATCTGGAAGACCATCTGCGACCATGATTCCGACATTCACAAAAAAGAACGTCAGGACGACGGCCTTAATAAAAACATTCCACACGATTTTGATTTTTTTGATTTCAAATTGTTTCATGGTCCTCCGTGTATCATGCCGAAAGTCAGAATGTCTGGTTACAAACAGTGAGAGGAAAATATCCTGTTCGCAACGATGTGGTTTAGTTGGAAACTTTTTTTCTGACCAACTTAGCTACAACTCCAAAGTGTTTACAAAGGTTGAAAAACAATAAGGTGTCAAAAATATTAAGGCGCGCGAAATTGCCTGAAAATTTTTTTGGAACGACCAAAAACAAAAAAAAGGAGAATGTATGATTCATAGTTCGAAAACTACATTCCTTCTAGCAGGGTTTACGTTAGTGGCGAATCTCGCAGTTGCGAACACGCCGACGAATGCGTCTGTGAATAAGGAATCAAATTCTAAGAAGCCATCGGCTTCAGCATATATCGGTGGGCAAGGTGGATTTGTCAGTTATGACGCTAAAATTGCGGTGACGGTCTCTACGAGAGGTAATAACGGCAATAACGGTAATAATGGCAACTTCAATGGCAACAACGGTAATTCTGCCTCTTTCGGTAATAACGGAAATAATGGCAATAACGGTAATAATGGTAATAATGGTAATAACGGTAACAACGGCAATAACGGAAACTCTGGAAATTTTGGTTCGCTTGGTTCTTTAGGTTCTTTAGGTTCTCTGGGCTCTCTTGGTTCTAATGGCAACAACGGAAACAACGGAAATAATGGGAACAATGGGAACAACGGTAATAACGGTAATAACGGTAATAACGGTAATAATGTAAATAACGGCAACAACGGTAACAACGGTACCTTTGGTTCGTTGGGTATTCTTGGTTCCAATGGACATAATGGAAACAACGGGAATAACGGGAATAACGTTAACAATGGTAACAATGGTAACAATGGTAATAATGTAAATAACGGCAATAACGGCAATAACGTTAATAACGGAAATAATGGCAACAACGGAAATAACGTTAATAACGGAAATAATGGCAACAACGGAAATAACGTAAACAACGGCAACAACGGTAATAACGGAAGCCGGGGCCAATACGGTAACAACGGTAACAACGGTAATAACGGTAATAACGGTAATAACGGAAATAACGGAAATAACGGGAACAACGGAAACAACGGAAATAACGGAAATAACGGAAATAACGGAAACAACGGAAATAACGGAAATAACGGAAATAACGGAAACAACGGAAACAATGGCAACAACGGCAACAATGGTAACAACGGGAATAACGGGAATAACGGAAATAACGGGAATAACGGAAATAACGGAAATAACGGAAATAACGGAAATAATGGAAATAATGGAAATAATGGCAATAACGGCCATAAAGGGAACCACGGAACGACGACTTACGGTCCAACTGTAACGACGACGGCGGGTCCGGATACATCTGTTACAACGACTTACGGTCCTGATGTGACTGTGACAACGACTGCTGGCCCAGACACGACAGTGACTACAACAGCAGGGGAACCGACAGTTACGACAACTGCAGGTGATGACACTGTGACGGTGACGACAACTGCAGGTGACGATACGTCAACTACAGTTACAACTACTGCAGGGGATGACACAACATCGACTACCTCGACAACTTCAACATCTTCAACTACTGGTACAACAGGTTTTGAGGAAGAAGAAGAAAACGAGTTGAAAGCGAAGTTGAAACCCCTATTCCACTTGAGCTTCGACTATGGTTCATACATCGTGAACTTGACGCCTCACTTCAGAGACGTTCAGCCGAAATCAATTGTGAAATACGATTACCGCCCAAGCTCTGATTCTTTGATCTACGGTGACTATCGAGACGGTTTCCAAAAAACAGTCTACGGTTCTATCGAAGTAGGTATTGGTGCTCAGGTTCAATTCTGGTTCGACAATGCAACAGGATTGCGTCAGCACTTCTGGGGTTATGTCGGCGTATTGCCAATCATGGGTAAACAGACAGAGTCTGTTCGCTATGTCAGCACTTTAGATCGCGCGCACTCTATGGGTGGCCGTTGGCAGGTTCCTGAATCGGCCTCGGATCTGGATGCTTGGGATACTGGCGATAGCATCACTTATCTTGGCCATGGTGGCATCATCTTCTCTGCAGGTGCTGGTTTCGGTCCTGTGGGCGTAGGTGTGGCTAAATTGGCTAACGGTTCTTGGGAAACATATGTTGAAAAAGTAGATTCTGAAAAAGTTTACGTGAAAATCACTCGCGGTAAACTAAGCAGCTTCTCTATGTTCACGAATGTTTCGATCCTGACTTTGAGTGTGAATGACTTCAAATACTCGGATGATGGATTCTCATTCTTGTTCGATATGACGACTGAAACAGGACGTAAAGCTTACGAAGACGTGATCCGCGGTAACGTGTTGGCGTCTGAAACGTTTGCGACGAATCGTCCAGCGAACTTAGTTGAACGTGCTCCAGTTCTTAAAGTGGAAACTTTCAGAACGGTGTCTACAGGTCGCGTAGCAAGCAAATCACTGTCTATTCCAATTATCTGGAATAAAACTTACAGTGAAGGTCGCGTGAATTCATTCACAACATCTGACTTGCACATTGATCGCAACACGGCACAAGTTCACTACGGTATCTACTCAGACTCTGAAGATTCTCGTTTCTGGTTCAAACATAAAGAAACGGACTTCATGTTCTACGGCGCGAAATACGCTGTTGAAAACTGGGATACAAAAGAACGTATGGAAAGCATGTTCGGTACTTACTCATACGCCTTCCGCCACGAGAAATCGAATGGTGCAAGATTGCGTAAAGGTATCTACGACCTTGTTAAGAAAACGGGCTTGAATATCTTGATGGTGGGCGTTCCTGACCGTGACCTTGGTTACACAGGTGTTGAATTCAACGTGAACTTCAGTGAAGAAAACACGATGAGATTGATGAATGCCGCTCAACGAATGACTCAAGATCAGTTCATTGATTTGTCGACAGATCAAATCTATGACTACTTCCGTACGAACAACGATCCGTATGACTACTGCATGATCGATGCAAGTGGTCCTGGTACTTGCGTGACTCGCACAAGCAAGCGCACGGCAGGTGCAGCGAGCAAAATGTATTTCGCTTTGAAGTCTATGTATAAATACATGAACTCAGATGCGAAAGCTTTCGCTGCAGCTTACGGTAAGTTCGGTGAAGGTATGGCGGAAAACTTGTTCACATTCAGAACGGCGATGAAACTTGCTGGCTCTGGCGCGACAATCGACTATCTAGTTGAGGGTACGCACACGAACATGTACTTCCGTGAATGGGTTGTGGATGGTTCTGGTCGCTGGGTTCCAGCTATGAGCTCTCCTAAATACAAAGGACTTCCATTCAGTCCAGCGTCCCGTCACTCACGAGTGCGCGGTATGATTATCGGAAACTCAGATGCGGCTAAATTGCCTCATATGACTCCGGTGACATTCTAAGAAAGTTCAAATTAGATTGAACGAAAAGGCCGTCTGGTGAAAACCGACGGCCTTTTTTTATTTCCATGCTATACTGCGAGCATGATCGATTCCTGTGGGCTCTATGTTCAAGCAAACGGAAGCAACGGTGACTCCGCTCACCGCACAGGCTTAGTTTGTGCGCTCTTCGTCTTGTTAGGAAGACGGACCGAGGCCGAAGCTGTCGGTAAGACCATTATCGATCACTTAGAAATAGCACCCGGCCTCTTCCGTCGATCTCCCTATGGAGATGCCTTCGATACAAACCCAAGATGTTTCAGCCGCGACCAAGCCAGCCGCGTGATTTTAGCTTTCGCTTTATTGGGTTGGAAAAAAGAGTTGAAAGCGTGGCTAAAAGCGATGGCCCAAAGAGGTTTCTTTCACCAAAACAATCTCAACGATGAAACAATGAAATGGAAGTTCCCTGACATCATGGGAATAGGTGAGTGGGCAAACATCATTCGTGGCTTAAACTGGTGGTGGCTTTACCCCGCACTGCTAATTTTAGATTTAAACTACATCGGGATGGTATTTTTAAGAAAACCCTGGGACGGCGCCAGCCTCTATGTTCCCGATCTTAAGTACGCTCTTAAGAAATATTGGACACCCACAGCCTGGCTAGCTAACAAACTCAACGATAGAACTCCGTGGTTAGAAGAAGCACTGAATAATCACTCAAAGGAAAACAACGGCTGCGAAGAACTCTGCACCCTTTTCCAATCCCTAGCCCTAAAAAATCAAATCCAAAAGCCCACTAAAAACAAGGCACCATTCCTTTCTCTTT
>NZ_LUKD01000005.1:300000-469274 GCF_001592745.1 Bdellovibrio bacteriovorus | reverse complement strand
AAAGAGAAAGGAATGGTGCCCCGGGCCGGAATTGAACCGGCACGCCCCTGTAAAGGAAGCCCAGGATTTTAAGTCCTGTGCGTCTACCAATTTCGCCACCGGGGCACGCGAAGGACAATCGAACCATTTCTGGCTACAAACGTCAATATCAGACCCAATGAGTTAGCTGATAATTTTTGATTCTGCCTATAATTTAGGATATTCCGTAGAGGTGAAGATTATTAAACGCGCCGAATTTCCTCATAAGCAGCTTTCCTCGCATCGAACAGGGGAAGTTTTCTCTCGCTCTGTGGTTCTTTCAGAATTGCTGGGGATGAAGGACATCTTTGTTCATCACGATGTCATAGCTCCAGGGCAAAGAGCTTCCAGTCCGCATTGTCACACTGAGGTTGAAGAGTTTGTTTTTGTTATTAAGGGAACAGCGACAGTTCATGAGGGAGACCAGGCTTCATTCGCAGGGCCGGGTGACTGTGCGGTGTTCTTTCCGCAAAACGAGAACAAGCATTTCGTTGCGAACGATTCGAATGAAGACCTAGAAATCCTGGTGGTTTCTAAATCACTCAACACCGTTGATGTCGTATATTAATATTTTAAGATAAAGTCTTTTCCATCTCTTTGAGATCAGCTGGAAGAGGGCTCTCGATCATAATCGGTTCATTTGAGAAGGGATGCGTGAACTCGAGTCGAAGAGCGTGTAACATAAGCCGGGGTGCCGTAGGTGTTTTCGGCGAAGGGTAAATATCATCCCCGAAGATTCCTAATCCTGCCTCAGCGAGGTGAACACGGATCTGGTGCATTCTTCCTGATAAAGGCTTTGCTTCAATCAGAAGTCCCTTTTTAAATGTCTTCAACCTGCGAAACAAAGTGTGAGCTTTGTCTCCACCGGAACGAACGGATTTCATTTTTATTTTCTTAAGCACGGGGTCGCGGACTTCGGCCAGGTGGTTTTTAACTTCCCACTGGTCGGGGCACTTTTTTAAAGCTGTTAAGCAAAGATAGGTCTTTTGGATAAGATGCTTCTTAAACATCTCGGCCAGTGGCTCATTCGCTATTTTATTCTTCGTGAAAATCATTACACCTGAAGTGTCCCGATCTAAACGGTGATGCAGGCCTAAATAAAAATCAGCACTGCGCTCTTCGCGCAGTTGTTTTTTTAATTGTGTGAAAAAGTCGGGGCGGCGTTTATCAACAGTGGGCTGTGAAGGAAGGCCAGCGGGTTTTTCAGCAGCGAGGAAATAATCATCCTCAAAGAGGATCTTTAGACTCATCTTTTATTGATCATGCAGAACTCGATATTGTCATTGATGTACTGACGTTGTTCTTCGAGTTGCTCTTTAGTGATGCGGAAATCAGAAGCGCGGCAGCCGTAATTTGTGAAAGTCTCGTGGATGGCTTGGGCTTCGTTCGCGTTCATGTTCAATTTCCAGATAAATTTCACCGCCAACCAGTCTTTGATGTACTGACAGCGATATTCCAAATTCGGTGGCATGTAAGCTTCAGGACCGCGATCACCTTTAGACATGTTTTGGCTCGCGCCCGCAGGAATCAAGTGATTGCGGTAGCCCATGTAGTTAGCGTAAAGGCAGCGAGTTTTATAGTCCCATTGGTAAGCACCAGAGACATAGGCATTCTTCAAAGGAACCATGTGGTCGATTTGAATGGCGCGAGACGAAGTCACTTGATCGCCCGTGTACGGGTCATCCCACAAGCCATCTTCAACAACGCAATGGCGTTCATTACGATAAGTCACTTCGCCCAGGCTATCTCGAACTAAAACTTTCGCGCGCGTGTTCATGCAAGTGTCGTCTGTAGGGTCATTGATCCAACGGCCGAAGTGAAGTTTACGGATATATCCTTCTTCTGGAGTGGGGCGGTCCTCGTTATGAAGAGTCCACTGCAAAAGATTATAGACCAATTTTTTTGCCGCCATCACGATGAACTGATGAGGCCCGATTTGTTCAGTGAATTGGGAGAAGTCGCGCAAGTCATAAGCGGCTTTAGGTCCGCCGATCTGACTGGTTTTCTCGTTAATCGTATAATACTCGTGATAAACGACTTGAGGCTTTGCAGCGGCGCTGGAGGCTGAGGAGTAGGGAACTGTGGACTCTGCCTTGGCCGTAAATGCCAACAGCATCGTCAGTAATAATGTCCCCTTAACGAAATTCATCGGGCCCCCTCCGCGAATCGGACTCATTAAGCCCCAGTTCGCAGATAGATTCAACAAAACAATGTGTTAGGATTTTGTTGAAATTACACACTGTGCATCAAGTCCCATATAAGAGGAGAATTTGCATCTTTTTCGAGCAAAATTACGAAGATTTTAAGCCTCAAAGCGGCATTTCCATGAAGTTTCTATACGGTCGGTGGAGATCTGTTTGTTCTTGTACACAACAAATCTTTGGTTCAAGCTTGGAAGTGACACAACATAGGAGTACTTCAATGAACCTTAAAACAATCCTTTTAACTTCCGCTGTAGCTATGATGTTGGGTGCTTGCGCTCATACAAAATCTCATGATCATGCCGGTTGCAATTGCGGCCACAAAACTGAAATGAAAAAAGAATGCTCTGGGACCGAGTGCGCTGTTGATAAAAAGTGCGCGGACTGTCAAAAGAGCGAAGCCGCAACTGCTAAGTAAATTTTTGGCCTTTGATTTTTCATTTAAACCCTTGGTTCACCAAGGGTTTTTTATTTTTCACGATGATGTATTGAAGCCCAATTCAATCGTTTGATTAAATCATTTGATTTAATTTGAGGCTCAAACTACCTTTGTCCTCATGAATTTCATCAAAGATGTCACAGCAGACGAGCTTGGGCCTCGTCAGAAAATCATGGAAGCCGCGACCGTGCTCTTCGCACATGAAGGTCTTCACGGCACCAGCACTCGAGACATCGCCAGAGAATCCGGATTAAACTTAAGCTTGATTAGTTATTATTTTGGAGGCAAAGAAGGCCTCTATAAAACTGTCATTCAAGAATTCGTCCAGAATATTTTCCTGCAAATCGATAAAGTCGTAAACGATTTCGAGCAAGAAGAAGTCTGCGAAAAGTCTTTGCGTCGCGCGATTGTTTCACTCGTGAATGCAATCATCGATATGCGTGCGGCAAATCCTTTGATGGCGAAAATCATGACGCGTGAAAAGCTTTCGGGAATGCCGTTTTCTCGAGAGATTCACGAAAGCATGATGATCAGCTCGGGCGAAAAAATTGAAATGATTATTTTAAAAGGGCAGAAGGCGGGGATTGTAAATAAAAACATCAATCCGCGTTTTTTCATTGTCTGCCTGGTTGAAGGTATTTTGGGTTATTTCAACATGCTTGATTGCAACTGTTCTTGGAATGACGGGCTTTATGAAATGCCGGAACAGCGACAACAGTTCATTGATCAGATTTCTATGATATTTTTAGAAGGGATTTTTAAATGAAAAAGGGAGCCGTCGTAGGTTTACTGCTTTGGATGTGGCAACCGCAAACTTTTGCGATGAATCTGCAAGAGTATTTAAAAACAGTCGAATCAAAACACAAGGGTCTTCAGTCTTACCAATCAAGTCAGGATGCGGCCTTGGATCGTCGTGAAGCGGCGGACATTGAGCTTGTTCCGCAGCTCACTGCTGGAGTGGGCTATTTAAGTGATAAGAGTCCTTTAGGTCAGTTTGCGCAATTGGGGGGAACTCAGACCACGGCGAAGGATTTGCGCCTTGGATTGGGTAAAAAGTTTTCTTCAGGCACGGCCGTATCTGTGACCGCAACGGCCAGTGAAGTGGAAAACGAAGGGGCTTTGCTAAATCCGATGTTCGGTAAATTTTCGTATGGCTCTTTAGGTCTTTCACTCAGTCAATCACTGTGGAGAGACTCTTTTGGTCGTGCGACTCGTTTGCGTTGGCAGCGCCAGGATGCTGCGACCGAAGCTGAAGTGGGCAAGTTTGACTTACAAAAGAAAGCTCTTTTAGTCGAAGCGGAAGCGGCTTATTGGGATTATATTTATCAGATTGAAAACCTTAAAATTGGTCGCGCTTCTTTAGAGCGCGCAAAACGCATTGAAAACTGGACACGTCGTCGTGTGAATGACGGAATCAGCGACAGGGCGGATTTATTGTCGACACAAGCCCTGGTGGCGTCTCGTCAATTGACGTTGGTATCTGCAGAAGATGACTTGGCGGCAGCAAAAAGAAAGATCCGCGATTTCTTAGAACTTTCCGATGCTGAAGCCTTCCCGGATATCACAGGTGATATTTCTCAAAAACGTCCTTTAACATCCATGGTGGATGGTAAGGACGGTAAGGTTGTGGCATTAAATGCGTATCTGGCATCATTGAATGCGAAGGCCATGGCTTTAGTCGCTCGTGAGACGGAAGATGCTTATAGACCAGATCTGGTTCTTTCCGGGTCTTATGCTACAAACAACTTCCAACCTGATAAAAGTATTTCCGATGCCACTTCAAAGTGGACGGACACAAATCTTCCAACGTGGAAGGCCGGTTTAAATCTCGTCTATCTTTTTGATACGGACGTAAAGACATCCGCCCAAGCGGCAGCTCGCAAAGACGCCTTGGCAGCAAAGCTTCAAGGTGAGCGCGCCATGCTGGACAGTGAAAGTTCTTGGATTGAGTTAAATCGCCGTTACGTTGAAATGACAAAACGTGTGGATTCAGCGACGCAAATCTCTCAGTTGCAATTGCAAGCGGCTAAAGCGCAGGCTGATCTTTTCAATAAAGGCCGCTCGATCACGGCCAACGTGATCACGGCAGAGCAAGATGCGGAAGAAGCAGAACTTGCATTGACGAAATTGAAATCAGAACAAAGAAAAATGGAGGCTCAAGGACGTCTGTTTGTCGTCGTTGAGGAGAAATAAGAATGAACTTACCAAGTTTATCCATTCGTAGACCCATCTTTATTTCATGTATCGTCATCTTGATGCTGATTCTTGGTGCGTTCTCGCTAAAACGCATGCCCGTGGATATGTTTCCTGATGTGACATTTCCGGTGCTTTTTGTGCAAGTGACTTATCCGGGGGCTTCGCCTCTGGATTTGGAAAAACAAGTTTCTAAGCTTATCGAAGATGAAGTCGGAAGTATTTCAGGTCTTAAAACCCTGACTTCAAACAACCTTGATGGTGTGGCGATCGTGGTGTTGGAGTTCCAGCTAGGGACCGACATCAAAGAGGTCGAGCAAGAGGTGAGGAACCGTCTTGGAAATATTCGTCGTGATTTACCAGCGGATATTTACGAGCCGGTGATTCGCCGTTTTGACCCGGCCGATCAGCCCATCGTGGTTCTTGCAATCACGTCGGATCTACCTGAAGGACAAGCCTATGACTTAGCCAATGAAACGATCAAGCCTCAGTTTGAGCGTTTGAAAGACGTGGGTCAGGTGGATATCTTCGGTGGAAGAAAGCAAGAAATTCACGTGATCGTGGATAAGAACAAGCTTCAAGATCGCAAGATTTCGATGCTTCAAGTGTCTCAGCGTATTTTAGATACTTCGAAGGATACGCCGATTGGTAAGATTGAAAATCCACGCAATGAAACGACACTCAGGACTTCGGGAGAGTTTGATGCTCTTAAACAGATTGCCGAAGTAAACGTGAATTTCATTGGCTCGGATCGCGCGGTGTTAGTGCAAGATATTGGTAAAGTGGTGCGCAGTCTTGAAGACCAAAAAACAATGGGTCGTATCAAGGGTAAGTCCGCTCTTCTTATGAATATCTATAAGCAGCGTGGTGCGAACACGGTCGCTGTTGCGGAAAACGTGAATAAGAATATTCAGAAAATCAACGCCTTCCTTAAAGAAAGAAAAATCAACGGGGAAGTTTCGTTGGTGCGTGATACATCTCGTCCTATTCAGTTGAACGTGTACGACGTGAAAGAATCTATCATTATCGGTATTATTCTTTGTGTGATCGTCGTGTTCTTCTTCTTGGGATCGGCTCGGTCGACATTTATCACCGCAATGGCTCTTCCGAACTCCCTTTTGGGTGGTTTCGTGATCATGTATGCCATGGGCTTTACGATCAACCTTATGACCTTGTTGGCTCTTTCTTTGGCCGTGGGTCTTTTGATCGATGACGCGATCGTCGTGCGGGAAAATATCTTCCGCCACTTGGAAATGGGTAAAAAACCAAAAGATGCTGCATTAGATGGTACAAAAGAAGTGGCGATGGCTGTTATCGCAACCACTTTGGTTGTTATCGCGGTGTTTGGTCCAATTTCATTCCTTCAAGGGATCGTCGGACAGTTCTTTAAACAGTTTGGTTTAACCGTCGTCTTTACGATGTTGATTTCGTTGTTTGACGCCTTCACGGTGGCTCCAATGCTTTCAGCTTACATGGCGCACCCGAACGAACATCATAAAGGCACGGGCGTCATCGGAAGAATGCTATCGGCGTTTGACCGCTTTCAAACTCGTTTGGAAGATATCTATGAAAAAGGTCTGAAGTACACATTGGCCAATCCTAAAAAGATTTTGCTGGGTGGGACTTTGATTTTCTTCGGTTCTTTGGTGACGATTGCCTTTATTCCAAAAACTTTCCTTCCGTCGCCGGATAACGGAGAGTTTAACGTGAACATCGAGATGCCTGTGGGCTCTTCGTTGATGGCGACCAGCGCATTTACGGAAAAAGTTGAGAAGGTCTTTGAAAACGACCCGGCCGTGGACATGGTTCTGGCGGTTGTCGGTAATACAAACAATGAATCTAATAAAGCGATGTTATTCGTGCGTCTGGTAGAGCGTAAAAAGCGCTCTATGTCGACGACGGACTACAAAGAAGAGATTCGTAAGAAAATTAAGCAGTTTGAAAAAGAAGCTATCGTCGCCTTGGGTGACATCGACGCCGTGAACTCAGGACAAAAACCTTTGAACGTCAATATTCAAGGGGAGAATTTAGAAGAGCTAAACGCGTATGCGGTGAAACTTGTGGAGCGCATGAAGAAGATTCCGGGTTTGGTTGACGTCGACACGAACTTCCGCTCTGGTAAACCTGAATTCCACGTGATCTTTGATCGCGCGAGATCAGAGGCGTTAGGTGTTTCTACGGTGACAGCAGGTGCAGAGCTTCGTAATCGCACCGAAGGAAATGAACAGGCGATTTTCCGTGAAAATGGGATCGATTATAAAATCCGCGTGCGCTTTGAAGAGATGTACCGTGATTTGCGAACTCAGTTTGCAACAACGTTGGTGCCAAACTCCAACTTCAACATGATTCCACTTTCCCGTATCGCTAAAGGCGAAGAGACGTTTGGTTATTCTCAGATCAACCGTCAGAACAAGGGTCGTTACATTCAGATTTCTGGAAACTTGGCTAAGGGTGGTGCTTTGGGAACAATTTCGGCCGAGATTGAAAAAATCATTAAGACGGAGCTTCCACCACCGCCAGGAATTGATTACAAGTTCCAAGGTCAAGCAGACGACTTTAAAGAGCTCATTGAAAATATGCTTCTGGCAATTTTCTTAGGTGTGACATTCATCTATCTGGTTCTTGCGAGCTTGTATGAAAGTTTCATCACGCCGTTTTCCATCTTACTCGCATTGCCTTTGGCGATGACGGGTGCGTTCTTGGCTCTTCTTATTTTCGGTAAGACGATCGACATCTTCTCGCTGATTGGTATCGTCCTCTTGCTGGGTGTTGTGGCGAAAAACTCGATCCTTCTTGTGGATTACACGAATCAGTTGATCCATGAAGGTTTAGAGCGTAATGCGGCTTTATTAAAAGCATGTCGCACGCGTCTTCGTCCGATTTTGATGACCTCCTTGGCGTTGATCGCAGGTATGATTCCAATCGCGATTGGATTAAACGAAGCTTCCGCGATGAGAACGTCCATGGGTATTGCGATCATCGGGGGTCTTGTAAGTTCGACATTGCTGACGCTTCTTATTGTGCCAGCAGCTTACGGATTTATCGAAGACTTCAAAATGTGGTTCCGCGCTAAATTGGCAAAGATCACGGGGTATCAACCTTAAGATTTTTCAGAAACTTTTATCTCAATGCAGTCCTCAAATCGTTATTTTCGATGGCGGACTGCTTTTTCGTGTCTAAATTGGTTGAGCTCACATTTGAGTCTTCTATATAAGAGGCTTGTACCTTCTTCATCTTTCTTATTTGAAACGAAGGATCCTGAGGATCTAGTTGACAGTGACTTGCATTTAGGACAAAAGTAAATGACCAAAGGCGGTCCGCATGGATGAGCAAGTTATCATCGAAAAACCTATGAAAATTGATTCTTGTTGTGAAGTGGACCACACACAGCACGCGACTTTCGAGGAAAAAACAGACCGTTGGGATAAAATCGGTATTTTTCTTTCCAGTCTTTGTGCGCTTCATTGTCTGGCGACACCGCTATTAGTTCTAGCTTTGCCCGTTCTAGGAGAGTTCTTCCATCAAGAGTGGGTTCACTTGGTCATGGCTTTGTTTGTTGTTCCGGTGGGTCTTTTCGCGTTCTGGTCGGGTTATAAACATCACAATCAGATGAAGGTGTTCGCTTTAGGCGTTGTGGGTCTTACTATGGTCGGCGGCGCTTCGCTTCTTCCGCATGAGTGGGTTGAAGTTTACGAACACGACGTTGTCACGATTCTGGGAAGCATCTTCCTCATCACCGCGCACATTTTAAACCGTCGCGCCTGCCTTTGTCATAAGCACTAAAGTCACTCCAATATGGGTTGGGAAGGCCCGTGCCTTTTCATTTTTTAAGACGGGAAGACGGTTTTTCCTTCTTAAATACGTCCTCTCCCTGAAGTTTTCAGCTAAGGTTCAATCCTTAAGTCTAATTTAAGATTGTGCAACATAAAGTGGCGCGCGGCGCATAGTAGTTGAAAACTAAATGAAAGCTAATATGATTGGTTAATGAAAAACCAATCGGAGGCAACATGATCGAGAACAAAATGAATCGTCGCGGTTTCTTTTCAGCATTTATCAAACTTACTGGCGTAGCAGTGATTGCTCCTACTGTTTTGAACTCTGTTTTCTCTTCAACGGCAGCAGCTCAGAAAAAACGTGGTGGCGCGGCTCCAGCAGCCGGTGGCGGAATGCCTTTGGTAGACCCGAATGATTCTGTCGCTAAAGCAGTGAAATATGTTGAAGACTACAAAAAAGCTCCAGAAGCTAAAGGCAACCACTGTGCGACGTGCAGCTTCTACGCTAAGAAAGAAACTAAGAACGGTAAAGAAGCCGGTACTTGCACCATCTTCGCAGGTAAACTGGTTTACGCTGATGCTTGGTGTGCTTCTTGGAATAAGAAAGCTTAATTTTTTAATTAGCAGTTCCAAAAGAAAAAGGCCGACACAATGTCGGCCTTTTTTATTTCTTAGTCTTGAGTTGAAACTAAGCTTTTACGGTGTCACGCAAAGCACGACGAAGGATTTTTCCTACGTTCGTTTTTGGAAGCTCCGTTCTGAACTCTACAAGGCGAGGCGTTTTGTAACCAGTGAGGCTCTTACGTGCGTGAGCAATCACTTCTTCTGCCGTCAGATTCGGATCTTTCTTCACAATCACAGCTTTTACAATCTCTCCAGAGTGCTCATCAGGAACGCCGATCGCCGCGACTTCAAGAACGCCCGGGTGAGAAGCAATGGCTTCTTCCACTTCATTCGGGTAAACGTTGAAACCAGAAACAAGGATCATGTCTTTTTTACGGTCCACGATCTTAAAGAAACCTTTTTCATCAACGGTCGCAACGTCACCGGTGCGTAGCCATCCGTCTTTAAGAACTTTTTCTGTCTCTTCGGGTTTATTCCAGTAGCCGGCCATGACTTGAGGCCCTTTACACACCAGTTCACCTGGTTCGCCAGGCGCCACTTCTTGATCGTCGTCGTTCAGAAGTTTGATCTCGGTGCTTGGGAATGGAAGACCAATGGTGCCCACGATGTCTGTGCCATCAATAGGGTTGCAGCAAACAACCGGAGAAGCCTCTGTCAATCCGTAACCTTCGACGATCACGGATTTTGTTAGCTCCATCCATTTTTCGGCGACCGGTTTTTGTAAGGTCATCGCACCCGCAACGCTGATTTTCACTTTTGAAAAATCAATGGTCGTAAAGGCGGGATTGTTCATCAAGGCGTTGAATAATGTATTCACGCCCGCAAGGACGGTGAAAGGCGATTTTTTCATCTCTTTGATAAAAGCAGGGATGTCGCGTGGATTTGTGATCAGAATATTTTCTGCACCATAGCGAAGTAAACCCAAGCAGTTTAAAGTCAGGGCGAAGATGTGATAAAGAGGAAGAGCCGCAATTGCAATCTCTTCACCTTCACGCAATTTCGGTTTCATCCAATCACGGATTTGCAAAACATTAGCAAGCACGTTGCGGTGTAAAAGCATCGCGCCTTTAGCGACACCCGTCGTTCCACCTGTGTATTGCAGGAACGCGATATCATCCAAAGTCGTTGCGACTTTTTGAGAAGGCTTCATCGCTCCAAGTTCCAGTGCCTGACGGAATGTGTAGGCTTGTGGAAGGTTGTAAGCGGGAACCATTTTCTTGATGTACTTCACAACAGAATTCACCAGGATTCTTTTCGGTGCTGGGAAAAGATCACCGATCTCTGTGATAACAACGCTTTCGATCTGCGTGTCTTTAAGAATTTGTTCAAGCTGACTTGCATAGTTCGCTAAGATCACCACAGCTTTGGCGCCAGAGTCTTTGAATTGGTGTTGCATTTCTTTAGCGGTGTAAAGCGGATTGGTATTTACAATCGTCAGTCCCGAACGAAGAGCTGCGAAAGCGATGATCGGAAACTGAAGTACGTTCGGCATTTGAATCGCAATGCGATCGCCTTTTTTTAGTTTCAATTCGTTTTGTAAGAACGAAGCAAAAATTTGAACTTGGCGATCGAGTTCAGAAAAGGTGAGGCTGACTCCCATGTTCGTAAATGCTTTCTTTTGAGAAAACATGCGAATGGACTCTTCGTAAAGATCGAAAAGAGACGAATACTTCGTAACATCGACTTCCGGAGAGACTCCTTTAGGGTAGTGTTTAAGCCAGATCTTTTCCATCTTTCCTCCACGTTGCTTAATAAATTCTGTACTTTCCAAGGATAGAGTAAAGATTCGAGATGGGTAAAGTAAATTCTTGTTTTCATTCAGTCTATTTGCAAAACTTAAGCAATGCACCTTGTTCGCATCCTGGCCCTTGGGGCGCTTTCTTTAAGCCTGATTTCGTGTTTTTCCCGAGAGGAAAAACCGGCCTCTGTGGCAACTACTTCGGCGCCTAAACCGATCATGAAACCCACCAAAGTCGATGAGCCAAAAGATAAAAGCTTGAATGTATTTGCGCGTTATTTCGAACAAGCTGACTCCATTCATCGAGAGGCATGGTGGGTCTTAAATGATGAGCGCCGACCTGTGGGGAAATCCCCCTTTGGAAAAGTTCAGAGAGCTTTATTGTCCTCACAGAATATCAAGCTTTCCAATAAATCTCTTTTTAGCTGCGACCGTTATTTGGTCCAGCGTGATGTCATGGGTTTGAATGGTTTTCCGCAAAAAGCGGAGGTCTTCGAGAAATGCAGTGAGAAGTCGGCGGCTAAACGCATTGCTGCTTTTTCGGCGGCGCATGAGTTGGAAGTTCAAGTGACTTTTTATCCCGAAAACCTGCAAGAAATTTTGGGGCTTAATGCGGGGGTTTTAAATAAACCCATTCAGTGTACTTTGCGCGGAAACGACAAAGAGCAGTTGATTGCTCTAAATTGCAAAGACTGGGCGCAGGATCGTACACAAGAACAAATGGTGCGTTTGGATGTTTACGACTATCAAAAAGAAGGCCGTGATCTGATTAAATTGCGCGGAAAAGTGTACGAGAATCTGCGTGATATACGTAAGATCGTCGCCGATGTCCCGATGGCTGGTAAAATTCAAGTCACTGAAACAGAATTGTATGCACCGCCAGTAGAACCGGCACCTGTACCGACTCCAACTCCAACTAAGACACCGGTGAAGGCGGAGCGACCCGCGAATGCGCCTCCCTTGGAGCTTCCTCCTGAAGGCCAGGAACAAGTGCATGTGCAGGAGAATGGAGAGCCCGTTCAAGAACCCCAAGAGCCTGCTGCTTTAACGCCTTTGCCTGGATCGCCGGAACAGCCAACCTTTGCAATTCCTGCGGCGAGAGGTGTGGACCCGGATGTCATGATGCAACGGGCGGTGGAGCAGCAAGGTGGGCCGGTGATAGATGTTGAACCTCACCCTGAAAACCCGCAGAATCCAGAGGGTGGGGAGGGCGCTGAGCCCCAACCTGAAGCCCCGCAAATTCCTGCAGGAGGAGTGCCTCATGGCCGCTAAGATCGCAATGGGAAAGAAAGTTCCCAATTTTAAAATTCCTTCTTCTAACGGAGACACGTTTTCTCTGACTGATTTAAAAGGGAAAAAAGTAATCCTTTATTTTTATCCTAAAGACAGCACACCGGGTTGCACGACCGAAGGCATAGAGTTTAACGAATTACTGGCGCAGTTTAAAAAGCAGAACGCGGTTGTCTATGGAATTTCACGCGACAGTTTGAAATCTCATGATAAGTTTATCTGCAAGTACGACTTTAAGTTTGAACTTCTTTCTGATGAAGACGAAGAAGTTTGCCAGCTTTTCGACGTGATCAAAGAAAAGAACATGTACGGCAAAAAAGTGATGGGTATTGAGCGCAGTACTTTCGTGATCGACGAAGATCAAAAACTCGTCGGAGAATTCCGTAAGATTAAAGCTCAGGGGCACGCGGCTGAGATCCTGAAATTCATCAAAGAACTTTAATTGTCTGCGTTTCTAAAGGTTTCCTAAACGTTTAGATCGGCAGGGATTCGTGTTTAATGTCTGCCGCGTCCGAATTTCTAAATAAGTTGTTGATGATTATTAAAAACAGAACTTAAAAAGAAAGGCGCCGAAGGGCGCCTTTCTTTTGATTAATAATGAAAATTCATTCTATCCGTCATCGACTTCGGAAGTGGTGGAACTTTCGAGCGAGGGATGAAGAAGGTCGTAAGGTTAAAGAAATCTCCGAAGATCTTGTGTTTCGCTGTCGCATCGGCAAGATACTTGTGACCACTTGATCCGCCAGTGCCGATCTTCTGACCTAACATACGCATCGCCATCAAAGCATGGCGATAGCGCCACGTTGTCATAGTCTCATCGATATCCAAAAGGGCACGGATGATACGGAACGGAGTTTGAAGGGCCGGCTGATCGCGATAAATCTGAATTAACAAAGCCGCGTGCATACCTTTGTAGCTCAGGCGGAATTGGCCCTCTTTGCGCAGTTGTTCAAAGGCTTGTTCGTCAAAAAGAGCATCGAAACTTTTTAGAGTGGCCTGTAAACCTTCGATGTTTTTCTTTTTATCTTCATCGCTTAGGCGCGGATTGTTTTTCACAATGTCCATGTCTTCTTGGAACATGGTTGCCACGGCTTTTTTATATGAATCCCAGAAGTTAAAATCTTCACCTTGAAGGAAGGGCGTGCGCTCTAGCCACTTTTCGACAGAGTCGTAAAGAGACGGTTGCGAGATCACCTTTTGCATTTCGCCCTGCTGACTTCCGCTTAAGGACTTATAAAAAGGCGCTTGGTTGTAAGAAAGGCGATCGTCCATGCGCAAGCCCAATTTCGTTTCTAACAAACGCCACTGGAAGCTTTGAAAGCCGGAAGCCGGGTAAAGCATGTCGCGGAAATCTAAGAAATCAAGTGGGGTCATGGTTTCTAAAATATCGACGTGCCCGATGATCATTTTCAAAATCGCCACGGATCTTTCTAAGCGCGCACTCATCAAACCCATGTCGGTTTCAGCGACTTTGGGTTTTTTGAAAATTTCTAGAACCGAATCCAATTCAAAAAGAACTTGTTTAAACCACAACTCGTAAGCCTGGTGCGTGATGATGAAAAGCATCTCGTCGTGGGCCGGCTTTCCGTACTCTTCGCTTTTACGATGCTGAGAGTTCAGTAAAGGATCTAGGCCCAAGTAGCTGTGATAATGCACCGGAGGGTATTTCATTTTGCAAGCTCCTTTAAAAGTTCGGCAAAGCCATCAATGTCTTCTTTTTGTGTGTCCCAAGAGGTCATCCAACGGCATTCAAAAGTGTTTTCATCCCACACGTAAAAGAAATATTTTTCGCGCAGGGTTTTCACCCAGTGACTTGGGATCGTTGCAAAGACCGCATTACTTTGCGGAACCTCGCGCACGTTCACACCAGGAATATTACGAACAGCCTCGTGCAGATACAAGGCCATAGTGTAAGAATGATCGGCGATCTCTTTCCAAAGACCGTTCTCTAAATATGCTTGAAACTGACAGGCGATAAAACGAGTCTTGGAAGGAAGCTGCGTGCTCTGTTTGCGGATGTATTTAAAATCCTGCGCCAGGTCCTTGTTGAGGAACACAACAGCTTCACCCATCATCAGGCCATTTTTCGTGCCTCCGAATGACACGACATCGACGCCTAGATCTGTCGTGAATTCCCTGAAGGATTTTTTCAAATAAGCCGCGGCATTGGCGATGCGAGCTCCATCGATATGCACATAAAGTTTTTTACTTTTCGCCCAAGTGATCAGCGATTTAAGTTCTTCCAGGCTGTAGGTTGTACCTAGTTCGGTCGGTTGCGTGATACTAAGAACCTGTGCTTGAGAGTAGTGCTGATCTCCTCGCCGAATGAAAGCTTTTTCTAAGTCTTCGACTTTCATCTTTCCGTTTGTGGTCGGAATAGGAACGAGTTTACATCCCGCTAAGAGCTCCGGGGCGCCACACTCATCGACGTTGATGTGAGAGACGTCTCCACAAAGTACGGAATGGTAGGGACGAGTCAGGGCTCGCAAAGCCGTTACATTCGCCGCTGTGCCGTTAAAAACGAAAAAGACCTGAGCGTCTTTCCCGAAGTGCTGACGAAAGTTTTCATTCGCTTGTTCGGTCCACTCGTCCGTCCCATAAGAGGGCGCGTGTTCAATATTGGCTTTAGCAAGTGAATTTAGAATCTGCGGGTGAATGCCAGCATGATTGTCGCTGCCGAAACCGCGTTTCATGATTTAGGCCTTTTTTAAAGTGGCGAAGATGAAATTATGAATAAGAAGTGCTGCCAGTTTGCTGGTGCGGTTGTCTTGATCCAAAGGAGGAGAAACCTCGTAAATACCAATACCGCAAACATCGAATTCGCGAATCAGATAAAGAAAGCTTTCTAAAAATTCTTTTGTGAACAAACCCGTCGTCCAAGACTGACTGCAACCGGGAGCCTCATTCGAAGTAAAAGCATCGATATCAATGCTTAAGAAAACTTTTTTCTGTTCTTTGCCCTTCATGAAGTTTTTTAGAACCGGCATAAGGCCTTCGGCATTGATTTGATCCAATGTGAAGACGGAAGCTCCTTTGCTTTTTGCCCATTGGATATGGGCCTGGCTGTTACACTGATTCTGAATGCCGACTTCCGCGAAGTCTACGTGACCGGAAAACTCCGAAAGCACGCGGTGAAAAGGAGTGCCTGAATTAAAGCCCTTGTCAGTAGGACGGACATCCATGTGCGCATCGAAGTTGATCAATACGGCATTGTCCTTGTGAAGGTCTAAAAAGCCCGCGCCATCGCAGTAACCATAGTCATGACCTCCGCCAATGGAGATCCAAGGTTTCTTGGCTTGCGCCAAAGCCCGCGTTGTCTGGCGGGCTTTTTCGTGGCGATCTTCAAGCGGTTTTTCTTTATCAACCAGGTCACCCAAATCCAGGATTTTTGGCAAGCGGGTGCTTGCTAGGTGCGGAGTCATTTTATAAAGAAAAGTGCGAACTTGAGTGGGCGCATTTTGAGCGCCGGGACGACCGCCATTCAAAGCAATGCCTTCGTCATCAGGATAGCCAAGAAGAGCGAAATCAAAATCTAAAGAGGTCAGCTGTTGCAGATCGCCCTTAGGGAAAAGCTGGACGCATTCACCCAGACGCGGATCCTCTTTATCATTTTTGGTGAAAAGAAGATGTTTGTCGATGGGATGGAACCAGCTCATTATTTCAGATTGCCCCACTTAGAAAGGCGAAGAACTTTGATGATCTCTCCGTTTTCAGAATCGTAGATTCTCATCGTCGCGTTGTTCTTGTTGAACAAGATCGTCGCGAACACAGTGCTCGTACTGTCGGAAAGGAAAAGAACCCATTCTTTACCATCAGACGGCGTCACACTGTAACGGTAAGTGATCGGATCAATCTGCGTGAAGTCTTTCCCATTTTGGAAATCGTTCATGTTGATGGGATAGAAGCTCAAAGAATTATAATCACGAACGGTGATGATGCCCTCTTGGCTGTACCAGTAGCCTAGAAGTTTTTTAAGACCGACGTAATCAACACTTTCGATGATCGCCATGCAAGACTTAGAGTCGATAAGACCTGAAGCCGTAACGGTGTCACCGTTAGAAAGTTTGCGAACGCTTAAAGCGGCGTCTTCAGATTTTGTCTCGATAGTATAGAGCTTGCAGTTATCGTCTGAGTAAGCAGACAAATAAACGCCCTTCGAGTCTCTATAAACTGTTCCTTCAATAGGTTGAACAGCAAGAGCCATCGGAGTGGCAGCAAGGCTGAGGACGAAAAGCAAAAATCTCATGCCCCACCTTGTTTCATGGCTCGAAAATCAGGTCAATAGTATTCCTACTCCAGTGTTTGACCAAACGAGTCAACTGCTTATTCAAAGGGCACTTTTAAGGGATTTTAGGGGCCTGTAGCTTGCCCCTATGAGTTTGCGCACATAAGATATTCTTAATGTCCAAAGAAACGGCTTCCGAGAACCTCTATTTTCCGATGAATGGTGAAGTGCCTAGTGCTGAAGTTTTAATCATTCGCGATGTGGATGTGGTGGGTGTCGGCGCCGTTCGTCGCCATCAGTTGGAAGAGCTGCAGAAAACAAAAAAGTTTGTTTTGCAAACTTACGAAGAGCACATCCCACGATCCGTTCACTCGATTTATCAAGCTGAACTTTTAAGAACTCTGCAATGGCTTCGCCCGGTAAAGACCGAAGAGGGGCAAGGCTTTGATTTTCTCAAAGAGCAAGAATCCGTGTTTTCGCGAATATTCCCCCTGACGCAGCAGCGTTTGGGATTAGCCGCAAAGCGTGTGCGCGACACCTATCTGGAAGAGATGGAATGGAGCAGCTGGCTTTTGCAAGATCACTGGCGTTATTTCGTCGGATTCTTAAAACAAAAATTCCCTGATAACAAAGAGCTGGGCGAGCTTTCGCACTGGGAGTGGGTGAAGGCGTGGATCGAAATTCAGCCCTTTGATTTAGGAACGACGGAAGCGGGCCTTGTCTTTGTGAACCCCAGCTTGCAGATCGTTTCTTTGTCTCAGGCGAATTCAGTTCTAAATCGAGACAAAGGTGTTTATGCCTTTGTCTTTAGCGATAAAAACCACACCGTGACAGAAAAGGCACTGGATCTTTATGAAGCACGGCTTATCGACTTATTACAAGAAGATAGAAAGTTCACAAAAGAGCAACTGATCCAGATGGCTTTAATCGACGAAGCTGTTCCGATGATTGGGGCGGAAGAATGGGAAAAAAAGTTTTCTCATTTAGTCGGTAGCGATATCATAAAAATATAAAAGTATTATTAGCAAAGGAGTGCCAGATGAAGTTTCATTTATTCTCTTTCGTTGTACTTTTCGCGACAGCCCTCGGTTCATTGGCTGAAGCACGCTCGTCCAGCGGAGTTTTATTAACCGCGAACGCCTTCATGTATAATTCGACGGTCGAAGACGATTCAACCTCCAGTGATAGTAAAACAGCCATCTATGATATCAAGCTGGGTTACTTGCAAGGGAACGGTTTTTATTTAGGTGGCATCTATACGAAGCGGGATCAGTCTGGAAGCTCGGATGCAGATGGCAGTGCGATGGGTGCTTCCATAGGATACTTCGGCGCGAGCGGTTTCTTTCTAAAAGGTCACTATCTCGTGTCAGCTGAAAACGGCAACCTCAAAGAGGGTTCTGGATTTCAAGGTGACTTTGGTTATATATCCGAGGTTTCAAGCTCTGTGATCGTAGGTGTGGAATTGACCTATCGTTCGATTGAATACAAAGAAACTAATGGGGCTGACTCTAAAACAAAAGTCTCTGAGTTGTTTCCGATGCTGACTGTGGGTTTTGTGTTCTAAAATCCCGGATGGGTATTTCTTGTCAGAATAAAGCTTACTGCCTCCGGCAGTAAGCTTATTGTCTAAACTCCGCGCAGAATATCATTCAACATCTGTAAATGCTGAAGCGGGTGCTTGCCGACGTGATCAATCATTAGTTTTTTAGCCGCTTCCGTTTTTGGAACACCTTCGAAGGTGATCAGACGGTCCATGGCATTCGCCGATGAGACGATGACTGAGAGAGGATCCATCTCTTTTTCGCGCATGCCTTTGGGGCCTGCGCCGTTAATTGTTTCTTCGTGTTGCGCAATGATATTAATCACAGTTTGATCGAAGTGTTTTTTATCGTGAACCTTTTGGGCGCCGTCGCGGGGATGTTGATTCCACATTTTTTTGTCTTCGGGGCTCATTTTATCTAAGGGCTGGTTTAAATTTAATGGCGAGTTGTGATGACCATAATCATGAAGAAGAGCACCTAAAGTTAGAAGCTGTGTCTTCTTTGGATCGTTGATTCCCAGTTTTTGCGCCAATGCGATCGAAAGAGTGGAGACAGTGACACCGTGATGGGCGATGTTTTTATCCGTGTTTTCCATGTTCATGATCGTTTGTGTCGCTTGCGCATTGCTCATGATGAAGTTCACGTACTTGCCGGCGGCGTCTTTACAGTAGTTGTAGGATTCGACGTTGTCTGGGTTTTCAAACACCTCTTCGGTATTGCTTTGTTGAGAACCTTGAATGATTTCCGCGCGCGTCTGAATATCTTTGTTGGATGAGTTGTCGTAAGCCATCTCGATATTCTTTTGTAGGTAGCTACGGTAGGTGTTTTCTTCGTCCGTCAAAATGTACATTTTGCGCAGCTTTTTGTCCTTAAGACGTTGCAGGCGCTCACCTTCGAAACTATCACCGCGACGAAGGTAGAGGATCATCTTGTCGTTGATTTTAACGTAAGCGTTGAAGTCGATCTTTTGATCTCCGCGCAGGGTGCTTACGCGAATAGAAACATAATCCATTGCCTCTGTATCCTTCGATTGTTATCGTGAGTTGATGTCGATTGATAAAGAAATTGTAGAAGATTTTGTGGGCGAGTCAAAGACCTTGATTGAAGAGTTGATAGACCTTCTCGAAAGTATAGAAGGCGACTTCTCTCAAGTGACAAAACTGGCCGATTACGGAAACAATGTGGACCGCATCATGGGTGGAGCAAAAAGCTTAGCGATGATGGTGCCCGCAGATCATCCATTGCACATGATTTCTGACTATGCCGCGCTTTGCAAAGCTGTCGGATACAAAGCGTCTCAAATAACCGACAACGAACAGTTCTTCGACATTTGTGTCGCTCTTTTGTTGGATGCCACAGAGACATTGGAATCTTTGATCGATAATATCTTTGAAGAAGGTAAAACTCTTCGTGAAAAGATTCCGCAAGCCTTCATTGAAAGACTGCGCTGGGTTTCAAATCAGTTTAGCGAAGAATACTCTATGAGTGTGGGAACAGGAACCAAAGATAAAAAACTCAAACAATCTGAGATTGATGATCTCCTGAAAAAACTGGGGTTGTAATGGTGAAATGGGCGCTCGCTGTTCTTGTGTGGGGTTTATACCTTCCGCTCCAAGCGCAGGCGAGGGACATCACCGTCGGCTTTCCTGAAAATCAAGAACCTTACGTGATCTTTGAAGAGGGCCAGGGGCGCGGTATTGCCTTTGAAACCATGGACCGCGCATTCAAGAAGTGCCAGTGGAATGCGAAGTACCGTGCGATGCCCTCGGCACGTACCATCGAGCGCCTTAAAAGCGGCGCGATTGATGCCGGAGGTTTGATTCCGGCAGCGGCCCTTCCCGGATTTTTTGAAAGCGAGCGCTTCTTTCAGCCTGAAAACTGCCTTGTGACTTTGGCCGAAAATAATATTCATATTGGGAAATTGGAGCATCTGAAAGGACGAAGAGTGGTGTCCTTTAAAAACGCGCAATACATTTTGGATAAGCCCCAGTTGGATGAAATCAAGAGACTCTCGGACTATCAAGAAATGCAAGGCGTGGAAAAGCGATTGAAGCTCTTAGTGAATAAAAGAGTTGATGTGATGCTGACGGAAAGACAGATTCTTCTTTATCACAGTTTGCGTTTGGGCTTTGGCGACGCCAAAAAATACACATTTTCCTGTATCTTGAATTCAACAAAAATGGGGATTGTTTTTGCAAAAAAAGAAGATCGGGATGAATTTAATCAGTGTTTAAAGTAGCCAGCGTCCAGGCAGCCAGCTCTCCCAATTTTTCGTGTGTTAAAAGTTCGCTCACTTCATTTTTCAGATGGACCATTTTTCGGTTGGCCACTACGAGCAAGGCATTGCGTTTCAAACCGAACGAACCCGCTCGTGCTAAGGGCGTGCCTAAAAAATCCTTTGTCAGTTTTTTTCCCGAAGACGTCAGAATGTAGCGCAAGTCTTCGCTCAACTCATCCGCTTCTTGTGAGCTAAGCTGAAGGCTTTTTTCAATAGTTAATTGGCCTTTAAAAACTTTCTGATTCCAAGGACAGACGGTTTGGCACAAATCGCATCCGAAGAACCAGTCACCGATTTTTTTTCGCAAATCCACGTCGGGAATTTGCCGAGATTCTATAGTTAAATAAGAGATGCATTTTCGCGCATCCATTTTTTTCGGTTCGAGAAGTGCGTTGGTGGGACAGATATCAATGCAACGACGGCAGGTGCCGCAAAAATCAGGCAGGGGTTCAAATGTGGTATTTAAATCCAGCGACGTGTAGATTTCTCCGATGAAAAACAGGCTGCCTTTTTTGGGATGGATAAGGCAGGTGTTCTTTCCAACCCATCCTAAGCCGGCGCGTTTGGCGAGATCTCGTTCTAAAACAGGGCTGCTGTCAGTGAATGGCAGAAACTCTTCTTCTGGTAAAATTTCTTGCAACTTTTTACAGAGCTCGGCCATGCGAGCTTTGAACCAAAAGTGATAATCCATTCCTTGAGCATAAAGACTGACTCGGGCCTGTTTTAACGGAAAATCAGCTTTCTTTTCCGGGTGGGGGTAATAGGGGATAGCAAAGACCAGAGCGCTGCGGGCCCGAGGCCATTTGATTTGCGGCTCTTCTTTAATGGGGGCATGATCTTCGAGGTACTTCATGTCACCATGAAGGCCTTCGTTGAGCCACTCTTTATAATAATCAAAACTTAAAGGTTTGCTTAAAGACGTGAAGCCGAAATGGGAAAATCCCAATTCCTGCAAAGTTTCATCAATAAGAGAGGTCATCTCCTGTGGCGTCACGAACAAACTCTTTCTTTCAAGGCCTTCTTTAACTTACACTGTTTCCATGTCGCAAGTTCAGCATCTTTTGGAAACTCATCCTCATTGGCCCGCGGTGAATGCAATTTACCACAAATTGCAGGCGGCTGGCTACAAAGCCTTTTTGGCCGGAGGTTGTGTTCGGGATGCTCTTTTGGGTATTACCGCTAATGATTTGGATGTGGCAACAAATGCGACTCCCGATCAAATCGAAGCTCTGTTTGAAAAGACTGTCAACGTGGGAAAAGTCTTCGGGGTGATGAGAGTGATTATCGGCGACGCCGATATTGAGGTGGCGACGTTTAGAACCGATGGCGACTATAAAGATGGCCGTCGCCCTGACCATGTCGAATTTTCTTCACCTGAAGAAGATGCCAAACGCCGTGATTTTACAGTGAACGCCCTTTTCTATGATCTGGTGGCAAAAAAAGTTCTGGATTATGTCGACGGAGAGAAGGATCTGAAAATCAAGCTGATACGTACCGTCGGTGATGCCGAACGACGCTTTAAGGAAGATCATCTTCGCCTTCTTCGAGCGGCGCGTTTTGTGGCGCAATTGGATTTTTCTTTAGACTCGGCAACTCAGACCGCGATAGGTGCCATGGCAAGTCTTGTGAACACCGTCAGTGGTGAAAGACTGCGCGACGAGATGGGAAAGTTATTAAAGGCAAAAGCCGCCAGCAAGGGTTTAAGGGTTATGCAAGAGACCGGTCTATTAAAAGAACTCTTTGCCTTTCGCCTTTCAGACAACTCGTGGCAGCCCCGCGGTCCTACTAAAGAAACTTGGCACTTTCTTTCTTTGTTTATGCGCAAAGCCTCGCGCGAAGAATTGGAAAAGGCCGTGGCTCTTTTGCGTCTTTCAGTAAAAGAACAAAGAGCTATCTTAAAATCTTGGGAATTATGGCAAAACCCTTCCGCTTTTTTGCAAAAGCGAAGAGGTGAACAGTTGCAGGCATTGACGGATCCGGGAGTCTTGTTTGCACTGCAAGTTTTATTGTCGGAAGGAACGCAGTCCGCTTCTATTCAAAACATTCTCGATGATTGGGAATCCTGGGGGGCAGAGCTCCCGAAACCTTACCTTAATGGCGAAGACTTAAAGGGAAAGCTTTCGGGAAAAAGCATCGGTGTCTGTTTAGCCGAAGCTTTTAATGAACAACTTGAACGTCGCCTGGATTCGCGTGAAAAGGCTCTGGCGTGGTTGCAGGATTATTTGCAAAAGGAACAACATGGATAACGTTTATGTGCCAAGTACTTTCCGTCGTTTGATTGCTCAAGGCATAGACCAAGCCGTTCGCTTGATTTTTTATATTCCATTTCTAAAATCTTTTTTTCTTTTGATCTTTACGGACGACCCCGTGCCGGTTTCTTTTTACACTTTAGGGTTGATGTTTTTAATTCCGGCTATTTACGAGTTCATTTTCTTGGTAATGATGCAAGCAACGCCCGGGAAATGGTTTATGGGTTTAAAGGTGGTGCCGTTCTCTCATCCGAACGAAGCCTTGGATTGGCGTCAGTGTGTATTGCGCCCTTTGACAGAACGACTGACATTCTTCTTTTCGTGGGCTGTTTATGCTCTGGCTTTTTTCAGATACGATCGCACTCATTTGGCGGATTGGGTGGCAGAAACACGGGTTGTTCAGTTTAAGCCCCGTTCCAGCCGTGCGAATGTGCGTTGGGTGACGGGAAGTCTTTTAATTTTCCTTTACGTCTATGAGGGGTTGGTGTCTTCGGCGGCCGTCTTACGAGTGATGGATTGGCAGAATAAGCAAGTTGATCTGCGCGATATCGTGGCGACGGATTATATGGAAGATATGTCGGAGTATATGCCGGAGCCGGAAGAGTCTTTACGCTTTAAATTTTTTGAAGACCTGGGTGGTCATCAATAAATCCAGTTCACCATTGCCACTTAAAGCATTTTCTTTAAGCAGGGTCATGGCTTGAACAGGAGCTGTCGCTTGGCGGCCGTCTTGAAGAGCCGTCATTTCATGAAAACGATAGGCTAAGGCCATTAATTTACCGAACTCAGAAATGTCTTCTGCTTTCAGTTTTTTTGGAAAACCGGTACCGAGGTTGTTTTCACGGTGCTGTCCAATGGCGTCGGCGATCTCTTGAGGCAAGGGGACTTTTTTAGCCTTCACCATGTTGACCGAGCGCTCAGGATAAAAGTGGTACGCTTGGAGTTCTTCGGCAGAAAAGTCTTTCACCGACTTATCTCCCACCGTCGGGGGCATCTGTGAAAGCCCGATGTTGTGCAAGAGTCCTGCAATTGCGGCACTTTCGCGCTTCTCGGCACTCCAGCCTAGAAGCTGGGCGAAATATGCCGCGTAAGCTGAAAGACAGATGCAGTCATGATAAAGCGTGCGCGTGTTACCTGTAAAACGGAAGATCTCATCGAAGATAGCAGGAGCATCCATGTCTTTGGTAAGTTCAAAATCCGCGATGATGTTGCGGCATCTTTCCAAGATCATCTTACCTTCAGAGTAATCTGTGGCAGCTCCATTAAGAAATTGCGCCATGATTTCGTAAATGGCTTTTTTCGAGCGATGAAATTTTTCAGTCATCGAGACTGGCAACGGAATGTTGCGCAAGCTCATCACCGTGCGAGCGTACTCAAAGAAGGCTTTCATCTGCGTCTTCTTAATGTACATCTGTTGTTTTAAGGCTTTGAACTTATCCAGATGTTTTTCGTCAACCACGTCTCCCGCTTTTCGCATACACACGGAGCGATGATTGGCGGGGAGGTGAACATAGACATCAAAGTTGATGGTGACCTGCGCTTCCATATCGCGCAAATCCACGGGCATTAACGAGGTAATAGGAATATTATCGCCTTCCATTTCAATCGGTGCCAGCTGCAGAATAACGTCGGAAATAAACTCTCGGTCAAAATTGATGTGCATGATTTCATCCGCGCCATTTTTTTTCACGACGTTAAAATCAAGAGGAGCGGCTGAAGAGTGCAGAACAATCACATGACTGTCGGGATAATTCATTTTTGTGGACTGCACCCATTCATTGGTTTTTGCAGTGCCATCTTGACCATCGATAAGCGCTAAGACCGGAGTGAAAGTGTCAGAGGTGGTTTCTAAAGCTTCATCAACACTGCGAAAGTGTTTGAGCTGGTAGGGATAATACCCTTTCAGGACTACTTTGACTGTTTCCCAGAAGGAGTCCCGGGGACTCCCGATGAGAACATCAACAGTAGAACCTGAATTGGGTTTCATTATTGAACCGTTATCTCCACATAGAAAGTAGAGCCGTTGGTAAGATTAAAAGGAATAACCAGGGTAGCGCCTTTATCAGCGTGGCTGATTTTAAAGTCACCTGAGATCACTGTTGGAATTGCCATTTCGAAATTGTAACCCAATTGGTTCAATGTCGTTTTAGCAGATCCATAGATCATGTTCGTCATTTCGCCGACAGCATCAGACACTTCGCCATTAATCGTCGTGTACTTTTCGCCCAGCATGTTTTCCAAAATATGGAAGATACTGTCTTTGCCGTAAGAGATCAGAAGAGTTCCTTTAAGAGGAGGAGCCACCATGCCGACCATCCCTGCGATTTCACCTTTCAAAACGAACTGAGGTTCGATGAAGGGCTTGCCTGGAGATGCATCTGTTTGCGCCATGGTTTTTAAAGTTTTAATAACCCCGTCGACGAACGCATTGATAAGACGTTTGTCGAAAAGGGGATTGAGTGTTTCCACTTTTGGTGCAGCTGACATTTATAACTCCAGCTCTTAAGAAGCTTTAGCTTGTGAAGAAGGATTGTGTTTCGCCCAAACGCGCTCCATTTTTCCTTTAAGCGTCGCCGAATTGAAAGGTTTCACAACGTAATCAGATACGCCGGCTTTCGCAGCTTCAAGGATGTGCTTTTGTTCAGACTCTGCTGTTACAAGCATGAAAGGAGTAGACTTAAAGCGAGGATCGGCTTTGCAAGCCTTCAAAAGGTCGATACCTTGCATTCCTGGCATATTCCAGTCCGAGATGATAAAGCCGTAAGGCTGTCCTGCATCATTTGCAGCCTGGATCATTGGTAAGGCTGTTTTACCGTCGTCGGCTTCCTCGACGTTTGTGTAACCTAGCTCGTTTAGCACTTTTTTAATGATTTTTCGCATAGTTGCGAAGTCATCGACGACCAAAAACTTCGTATTTGTGGGAAACATAATATCTCCTGAAAAGGTGAAACCCTGTAAAATCACCATACATATCGGTCTAGTTTTTTAAAACTAGAGTCCAAACCTATTGCGAATTCTAAAAATTGTTGTCAGACTTTATTACAGGTGGTCGTGCTACTTTTTGGACATGAGTCCTGGGTGGCGTACAAGGTTTAGACGGATTTAAAAACAATTTAGCGGGAGGGAGCAAGGATGCTCAGAGATGTCCTCATTCAAAAAGGTCTTTCAAACAGAGAGGCAGAAGTTGCTGAACTTGTTTCAAAGGGCTTGTCCAACAAGGAAGTTGCGAATCAGCTTTTTGTTACTGAAAAAACAGTAAAATTTCACCTCACAAACATTTATAAAAAAATGAATGTTAAGTCTCGTGCACAGTTGATCGTATGGTGCTTACCTCACCTTGGTTTTGTTGAGAGCGAAGTTCGCGCTGAAAACAACAACCAAAGTGCAGCTGCAGCGACTGCATTCAATAACAACGCGACTCAAACGATCCCAGCAGGATCTGCGACAGTTGCGGGTGGTACTACAACTCTTCCAGGTGGCGGATTGAACCGTGGTGGTAATTCTGACATCGGTATGGGTGGAATCTAATCTTAATTGATTAGGATTTCTAAGAGCGCAGGCGGCGGTGACTTTGGTCTAAGCTATCCTGCGCTTTGTTTTTTTCTGAAGGGAACTCAACTTTGAAAAACGCCAAGCCTGTTTCCGCTTCTCAAGTCATCATGACTCAATTGGTTTTACCCTCTCATACGAATTCTTTAGGGACTATCTTTGGTGGAACGATCATGTCCTGGATCGATATCGCCGCCGCAATTGCAGCGCAAAGACATTCTAATAAAGAAGTTGTAACTGCGAGTATTGATCGTTTGGATTTCGTAGCTCCAGTCTATAAAGGCTGGGTGGTGAATCTGAAGGCGAGTGTGAATTACACTTCAAGAACTTCTATGGAAGTCGGCGTTCGTGTCGATGCGGAAAATCCTAAAACGGGCGAAACATTTCATACCGCTTCGGCTTATTGTACATTCGTGGCCCTGGGTTCTAACGGGAAGCCTACTGAAATTCCAGCTTTAACTGTAGAGACAGACGACGATCGTCGCCGTTTCGAAGCTGCGAAAACCCGTCGTGAACATCGTCTTAAACAGAAGCAAGGCTGATATTTAAATTATTTGCAAAGAACATCGATCCAGCGCAAGGCCTCTTGCGCTGTTTTTGTTCGTGGCGCTTCTTCGGGGCGTCCCATGCTGTCGCCGGTGATGATAAATTGTTTTTTTGATTCGCAGTCTTTGGGTGTCAGGGACTTTTTGTCTTTCAATTCAAAAACAGGCTCTAGAGTGCTTTCAAGTAAAGACACTTCTTTTTCTTCGCCCTTGGCTTCTTCGGGATTTTCTTTTTCGTATTCTTGCAAAGACGCTTTCAAGGATTTTTCCAAAGACTTTAGATGACTCTGTTTTTCCTGAAGTGTTTTTGCTGACTGTGCTTTTTGCAGTAGGGTTTCGGATTCGGTGTAAAAATCCTGAACAGTCTTGTTTTTAGCAAAAGCCGGAGTGTACAGAAAGCAGACAAGAAGGATTATTCGATACATGTATTTCCTTTCTTGTCGTCAGCGGAATATGGTTCTTCTTTTAAGTGTCCCAAAAGTTCTAACATCTTCTGTTCAGTCTGATTGACGTAGCCGCTGTTTTTAAGAATCTTAGTTCTTATATCCTGCGGGTTGGACTTGTTAGAAAGGCGGAAGTTTTTAATCATGGCTAATGATTGCGCTGGGCCGCCAGGGCCGTAAGCTACTAAGGTAAAATAGTTTACAAGGTCGCTGTTCTTAGCCATGTTAGGCGCGCGCTTCTCAATCGCTGGACGGATCACGTCGTCGCGCATATAGACATAATAACCTAAGGCATAGATTAAATTTCGACCGATACCTTCGCCAGGGCTAACCCACTTACAGTAATTTTTTGGAGAGCCGGGAAGGGGTGGAGCCTTTTCATCTTCATTTTTTAAAATCTCAGCAAACGGAGCACAAGCTGGGTTGGCGCTGTCTAAAACACCTTCAAGGACATGCTTAGCATTACCTTCATGGAAGGTTTTACCTTCCTTCCAGCCCGCGATTTCTTTCACGGGATTCGATGTCAGTTGTCCGATTCCGACGCCGCCGTTGTAGGCCAAGAAAAAGTTAAAGGCCGTTTCATTATTGATTTTTTTAAGAATGAAACGACTGTCGATAGGATCTCTTCCTGTCGACAGGCAGTTGATTGCTTTGTTAAGTGCGAACTGAATGAAGTTGACGACATTCTGGTTGAGGCAGGGAGCTGATGATCCTGCATTATCAAAGGCTTTTTTTGTTCCACCGGTGCAAGTGTAACCGGTGTTACCAACTTCGCGTTGAAGGGAGGCCTCAATGCAAGAGCGTTTGATTTTCTTTGTCTGTGTAACCTCTGCGACCACCTGTTGAAGATGATCGGTTAAGGCCTGAACTTGATTGGGTTTCGCAGTCGCGCAGCGGGCACAGTACCCGGGAGTTCGAGGCATGCCATTCGTGCTCAGTTGATAATCCAAAGTTAAAGGATCTCTCGAGCTTTCAAAGGATTTATTAATAGACTGGCTTTGAACGCCTTTAATGCCACCTTTATCATTAATGCAGGCGTGCTGAGCTCTTGCGGCGTCGGTCATTAAAATCGTAAAAAGAAATGCAAATAAGAATAGCCTCACCTTGGCCTTATCGGTGAGTGCTTCTGAACATTAAGGAAAAAGTGGGCATAGTTAAAGACCTAGGTCGGGCTTTAGGAAAGATTCTGCTCCAGAGTGTCCCAGGAGCAGACGTTCATTATTTTACGATATAGTCTTTCCAACGATTCAGCAGTGACGGAGTCAGTTGGGTGTAGCACACGGTTCCTTCAGTTGCTGTCTCTTTGCGAGTGATTTGCGCTTCTCGTCCCAAATCAAAGATTTTGTATTCTTCAGAACGTGGGAAGTAAAGCTGCACATCGGTTTGCATCTCGCTCACTGTTTGCGCCATCAGTTTTTTAAGCTGTTCAATACCTTGACCAGTTAAAGCGCTGACAAAAACACGTGGATAGTGTTTCACTCTAAATTGTCTTTCTAAAGGCGCGACATCACATTTGTTGTACACGTGGATGATTTTTTTATCCTGCCAGTTGAATTCTTTAATCAAGGCTTCAACAACTTCCACCTGGCGTTCCATATTAGGTGAAGAAAGATCAATAACATGCAAAAGGACATCGGCATCGGAAGATTCTTCCAGTGTTGCTTTAAAGGCCTCAATCAACTGTGTGGGAAGTTTGCGAATAAATCCCACCGTATCCGTGACAACGCCGGGAGGTCCGTCGGGTAAGAAGATTTTGCGTGTCGTCGGATCCAAAGTCGCAAACACTTGGTTCTTTGCCATGACTTGGGCCCCGGTGAGCCGATTGAGCAAAGAGCTTTTTCCAGAGTTCGTGTAGCCAATCAGGGCAAAGGAGGGGATCTCATGACGACGTCGGGATTGCCTGTGTTGCGCGCGGTTTTTGCGAACACCTTCAAGTTTTTTCTTAATAATCGCAACACGCTCACGGATGCGACGGCGGTCGTTTTCAAGGGCGGTTTCACCCGGACCACGAGTTCCGATACCACCACCTTGACGTGATAAAGATTCTAACCAAGCACCGACCATGCGGGGCATCTGATCCAGCAACTGTGCAAGTTCCACTTGAAGTTTTCCTTCAAAGGTCTGCGCACGTTGCGCGAAAATATCCAGAATCAATTGATTGCGGTCGATCACGCGGGCTTTCACCACTTGGGCTAAGTTACGTTGTTGAACGCCAGACAGCTGATGGTCCATCACGACGATGTTCGCGCGACTGTCGCGGACCATTTCGGCCACTTCCTCAACCTTTCCTGTGCCGATCAAGGTCGCAGGATTCCACTGAGGCAAAACTTGAATAATAGAACCCACGACTTCGCCGCCAGCGGCAGAGACGAGTTCTTCAAGTTCCAATAGATTTTCTTTAATTTCGGTGAGTGGCTCGGTCTTTAATCCGACGCCGATGACGATGACTCTATCCTGGGCAGATACATGGGCTTGATTAGTCAATTAAAACAATCCTCCCTGAAGTATGTCACTCCGATTCTTGGAGCTCCTAGACTTAAGAGTAGCACAACTGACAATGCCGACAAAGTTAAATTTTGCTGAAAAAATAGGATAAAGATCCGCCTAACAAAATCAAAACAGAGCTGGGAGTTTTTGTTTTTATCAGCGCTAAAAATGCGATAAGAGCAAGCCCACTCAGAAGTCCACTCGTAAAGACATCTCGACCTAAGACTATAAGAGTGTAGGTGAGAAGTCCCAGCGATCCGACAACCACGCCATTCAAAATCATCCGTACGGTGAAAGAAGACTCGAGTTTCGAGTAAAAAGGAATCGTCAGGGCTACGAATACAAAGGCGGGCAGGAAGATTCCGACCGTAGCAACGAGCGAACCCGCGAAGCCATCGGTTAAATATCCTAAGAAAGTCGCCGTCGTGAAAACGGGACCTGGAGTGAATTGTCCGACAAGAATTCCATCCAAGAGTTGGGTCTCTGTAATCCAGCTTCTTTTTTCAATCAACTCTGTCTTTAAAAAGCTCAGTAAGACGTATCCACTTCCAAACAGAAGGGATCCGATTTTTAAAAACACCCAAAATAAACTTCCTAGTTCTCGCGTGTGAAATGAAGGACTGCGAGAAATAAAAAGTGAAATCAAGCCACAGTTTAAAAGGATGACGATTTCAGAAACGTCTTTCGACTTCATGTACAGCGCTGCCAAAAAGATGAAGGTCAGAAGAATATTTTGTTTCTTTTTCCAGAAAGAGGAGGCAAAAAAATCCGGAGCCTTTTCAACTTCAAAACTGCTTTTTAAAAAACGCCACAGGGCCAGGGCGATAACAGAAATAACGACGGACTTCGCACCTAGAAGAAAGCTTTGAAGGTCAGGAAGACTTGCGTATCTTTGATAAAGAACCGCGACGCCTAAAACTAGAAAGTAGGCGGGCAGAATGAAGCAAAGACCGGCTAAAAAGAAACCTTTCCATCCTGCGCGTGTATAGCCAATATGCATGGCCATCTCGGTCGAATTCGGACCTGGAATAAGTTGAGTCAGTCCCAGAAGATGCAGAAATTTTTCGCGTGTCAGCCACTGACGGCGATGAACAAACTCTTCCTCCATCATGGCGATATGAGCAGCCGGGCCACCAAAAGAGGTGGCTCCCAGCCTGAGGAAGAGCCAAATAAGATTACTTACCACGTGACTTCAAAACTTCTTTGATAAACTGAGCTTCCAGTGCCGTGAACACCACGGAGTTCACGATGCCATCCACTGTCGTTGTTCTTTGAAGAACGTTTGCTGAACGTCTAACTCCCGTGAGGAAAGGTCCGATCACTTCGACTTTACCTACTTGTTGGATTAACTTGTAGGCGATGTTCGAAGCTTCCAGGTTCGGGAATACAAGAACATTGGCTCCACCTTTAAGATCTGAGAATGGGAAAAGTCTTTCCATGATCTCTGGATTTACGGCCGTGTCGGCTTGCATATCGCCATCCACCATGATGCCAGGGCGAAGCTTCTTAACGATCTCTGCGGCTTGTTTCATCTTGTTCGGTGTTCCGCTAGAGCCACTGAAATTTGAGTAGCTGAGCATCGCCACGCGCGGCTCAATACCGAAGTATTCAACAATCTTCGCCGCTTGAATAGCGATCTGAGCACATTGTTCTGCAGACGGATTAAAGTTCACTGTTGTATCAGCAAGAACCAAGAACTTGTCTTCAAGAAGAATAAAGTTCAAGCCCGCAGGAACGCCATTTTGATAAACGCCGATAGTTTGCAAAATTGGACGAACAGCATCAGCATAGTTGATGGATGCGCCACTCACCATACCGTCAGCATCACCCATGTGAACCATCATCGCCGCGAAGTAGTTTGGTTCAGCCATGAGGCGTTCTGCTTCACGCAAGTTGATGCCTTTACGCTGTCTTAAAGAATAAAGCTTTTCAACATAAGCGTAGTATTTCGGATAATTCGAAGGGTGAATCACCGGCACGTTCTTTAATGCCGGAATATCCAAGGCATTGATTTTTTCTTTTACGCGCTCGGGATAACCAAGAAGTATAGGCTGACAGATTTTTTCTTCAACCAAAACCGCCAAGGCCTTAAGGACTTTAGAACTTGTTCCTTCGGGAAATACGATTTTTGGAAGTTCACCGCCAGCGGCTGCGGAGTTTTGGTGAACGCGATTGATCGCAGAACGGATGAAGACTTTCGAAGGACCTTGCAAAGCTTCTAGAGAGTTGCGGTAAGCATCCCAATCTTCAATGTTTCTTGTGGCAACGCCAGTGTCCATCGCGGCTTTTGCTACTTGCGGAGCAACCCACAATAACACGCGCGTGTCGAAAGGTTTTGGAATTAAGTATTCACGGCCAAATTTAAAGCTCTTACCACCGTAGGTCGCAGAGACATTGTCTGGAACGTCTTCACGCGCCAACTTCGCCAAGGCTTGAACCGCCGCGAGTTTCATCTCTTCATTGATTTGTGTCGAACGTGTGTCCAGGGCACCACGGAAAATAGACGGGAAGCCAAGAACGTTGTTCACTTGGTTTGGATAGTCAGAGCGGCCTGTGGCAATGATGGCATCCGGACGAGCTGCACGGGCTTTGTCAGGAGTGATTTCGGGCTCAGGGTTTGCCATGGCAAAGATGATAGGATCTTTGGCCATATCTTTCAGCATTTCCGGCGTTAAAGCGCCCGCAACCGAAAGGCCGACGAAAACGTCCGCGCCTCTTAAGGCTTCACTGAGTGTGCGCGCTTCAGTTTCAGAAGCAAAGAACTCTTTGTATTTGTTCATGCCGTTTGTACGGCCTTTATAGATGACACCTTGAGAGTCACACATGATGATGTTTTCACGGCGAGCACCCAGCGCTATAAAGATCTTCGCACACGAATTTGCAGAAGCCCCTGCGCCGTTCACGACGATGCGGATGTCTTGCATTTTACGACCCGTGATTTCACAGGCATTCAGAAGAGCCGCACCGGAGACAATCGCCGTTCCATGTTGGTCGTCGTGGAAAACAGGGATTTTCATTTCTTTTTTCAAGCGCTCTTCAATCTCGAAACACTCTGGCGCTTTGATATCTTCCAAGTTGATACCGCCGAAGGTAGGCTCAAGCACGCGAATCGCATTACAGAATTCGTTCACATCTTTCGTCGCCACTTCGATATCGAAAACATCAATACCCGCAAACTGTTTAAAAAGAATCCCTTTACCTTCCATCACAGGTTTTCCTGCAAGAGGTCCGATATCTCCCAAGCCCAGAACGGCCGTACCATTTGAGATGACCGCGACAAGGTTTCCTTTGGCTGTGTAGTCGTAAACTTTAGCAGGGTCTTTAGCGATGACTTTACAAGGAGCCGCCACGCCTGGTGAGTACGCCAGCGACAGATCTTTTTCTGTCATGCAGGGTTTCGAAGAAATAACTTCGATTTTTCCTGGTTTGCCCATTTGGTGATAATGAAGGGCCTCTTGATCTAAGTTGCTGATGCCGGCTTTTGTTTCTGTTTTTGTATCCAAGGATACTCCCTTTCCTGCCAATGCTTAGCTGTTAAGCAGAACTTTCTTTTGGAGAATTTATCAACCCATTTCAAGGGGTTAGGAAAGTCCTGCGACAAGTGCCATTACTCTACAGAGAGGGGCAGAAAGGGTCAACGTATCGAGCCTTTGGCGCATGGGGCAAACCCCATGAATCTCCTATATTTCGTAGAAGGGGATTTCAATGATCGATCGGAAGCCGTGTCCCGCGGTGATGGCCGTGAGAAGTGTTCGTAAACTCGAGACGGTACGACCCTTAGCTCCAATGAGGTGCCCAATGCATTCTTTAGGGCAATCGATGTGATAGATCGTCGTTCTTTCTGCCTGGGTGTAATTGACACGGATGCTTCCAGGTTGGGGAACCAAAGCCTGCACGAGGCTTTCCAGAAGAGCGCGAACTTCTTCGCGGGTCAGGGGAGAACTGCGTCTGAGTACGACGGTATTTGAATTCACGATGCCTATCCTTGTGAGCGTTGAGGCCTCATTTTAGCAACGAGAATTCCGGGGAGTCTTTCGTAGATTGCAGATCTGTAGCGGATTTCGAGTACATTTGTCCCTGAAATTTCTTTGTGGTTCTAGAACTTGGGTACGTTAAACGTACCCGCTTATTGACAAGTGCTTGTACGCACGGTTGATTGCCCGCATGACTAATGATGTGAAGCAAAAGCAAGATTTCGTTGAATTTCTGCGGTTCACTTTTGACGCCAAGAAGAAGGTGAATCCTCGATATTCCCTTCGCTCTTTTGCTTTGTTTATTGATGTCGACAACTCGCGTTTATCTAAGATCTTGCGCAATGAACGCCCGGTGCATCCCGAGTTGGTAGAGCGTATCGGCAAAAAACTGCGACTGAGCGCCGAAGAAATTGATCGCTATAAAGTAGTAGAGGCAAATAAATATCGTCGTAAAGCTCTTCCGGTAACGCCGAAGAAAATTGTTCCTTACAAGCAGATCTCCGAAGATTCTTTCAAAATAATTTCAGACATCACTCATTACCAAGTTCTTGAGTTGATGAAGCTGAAGTCCTTTGAGCCGGATCTTAAATGGGTCGCAAAGACCGTGGGGATTAGTGAAAAACAAGCGGCCGAGTGTCGCGATCGACTGATGCGTGTGGGGCTTTTAGAGATCGACGAAAAGGGTCGCTGGTTCGACACTTCCGAGGGTTTCAGTACCGACATTTTAAGCGAAACTCGCGCGTCGGAAGCTCATCGAAAAATGCAATCCGAAATTTTAATTCGGGCGCATAGCGCCTTAGAAAAGTTCACTCTTGAAGAGAGAGATCAGTCATCGATGATGATGGCAACCAGTGCAAAAAAACTTCTTGAAGCCAAAAAAATGATCAAACAATTCCGTCGTAAACTGGGGCAATTTCTGGATGACTGCGACGAGAAAGATCAGATTTACCAACTGAGCATTTCACTTTACCCGCTCATTAACAAAACTTAGGGAGCTACTGATGAAAACTTTAGGTTTCTTTTTCATATTGATGTTTTCTTTCGTGGCCACGGCGGGGACTCTTGAAAATCGAGAAAGCAATGGCGGAAAGGGGATTGTCGTTGGTGAAAAAGCCTATCTTCTGGATCTGTTGGAGCGCTCGCCTTATGATGCCTCCCTACCTTCAAAAACAACTTTCGTATTAGGACTGAAAAAAGAAGCCGTCTTCCGTCTGTTTCCGGCGTCTTTTCCTCGCGAAAAGATTTATCGAAAACTCATCGACCTGAATCAGTTTTCTCCAGAAGTGATGATGCATTTATATAATACCGCTCGTCGCCTGCAGTGGGAATTGGTCGAGGGCCCCTTGGTGTTAACCACAGATGATAATTTCGTTGATGGTCATTGGAAGGGCTATCCGCTCGTGCAATTTGCCGAACGTCGGGTGAACGCGATTCGTATCGATCGCAAGATGTGGCATCGTCTGGATGACGTCAATAAAGTCGCCCTCGTCCTGCATGAGATCGTTTACTCTGCCATTGACCCGATTTCGACAGGTTTTCAAAGTGATCTGACTCGTTTTTTTGTATCTTCGATTTTTTCAAAAGAAGACTTCAGGGCCATGAACTACGAACACACACGTCTATTTTGGCAGAGTGTGTTTTTCTTAAAGCCCGTAATCCGCGATTAGCTGATTTGTTTTGTATAAAGCCTCGCGATTCCGATGAGGCTTCTTTAAAAAGGGTCTAGGTGACCCTTCCTCATTTCTAGAGTTCTGCTTCTATTTTTTAGGTTCTTCTTCAAGCTGGACAAGGCTTTCGCGTTCTTCAAGCTAAGGGGCGCGGTGCGTCAGGTCCAGATCTGCCTCATTTTGTTGCTATTTATATTTGGTGGAACAACCGAAAAGACATATGATTTTAATGGCTTATACCAATTAAGGAGAATTGCATGAAATCACCACGTGATGTGGTTCTTGTTGAAGGTGTTCGTACACCGTTCGCAAAAGCAGGGACAAAACTTAAGAAAGTTCATCCGGCAGAACTTGGAAAAACTGCCTTAAAACAACTCATCGCAAAAACTAATCTTGATGTGAACAGTGTTGACGAAGTGATTATCGGCAACACCGGAAATCCTCCTGATGCCGTAAACATTTCTCGCGTTGTTGCTTTGAATTCAGGCATTCCTTTAAAGACCTCCGCGTACACAGTGCATAGAAACTGTGCTTCCGCTTTAGAGTCTATCTCTAACGGTTACGAAAAAATTAAATCCGGAACGATGGATGTTGTTCTTGCCGGTGGTACGGAAAGCATGTCGCAAATGCCGACGCTTCTTCCTAAAAAATTCCAAGATATCTACGACGGTCTTTTTGCGGCAAAAGGTCCGAAGCAAGCTTTGCCTTTGTTGTGGAAGCTTTTCAAAGCAGACATGAATCAGATCAAAGCTTTGTTGCAAGGAAATATGCGTGACGAACACTTCCCGCAAATCTCTGTGATGTTGGGTCTAACAGATCCTTTCGTCGGCATCAACATGGGACAAACGGCCGAGATCTTAGCAAAAGAGTGGGGCTTATCTCGCGATATGCAAGATCAATTTGCTCTTCGCTCGCACTTAAGAGCGGCACAAGCGATGAAAGAGGGACGTATGAAGGAAGAGATCACTCCGGTGTATCTGTCTCCTGAATACAAAGAAGTTGTCTCTGACGACATCGGTCCTCGTGAATCTCAAACGATCGAAGCTTTGGCGAAATTGAAACCTTTCTTTGATAAAGCGACAGGTTCTATTACGGCGGGGAACTCATGCCCGATCACAGATGGCGCCGCGATGGTGTTGATGATGTCTCGTGAAAAAGCGGACTCTTTGGGTTACAAGCCACTGGCAACAATCCGTTCCTACGGCTTTGCCGGTCTGGAACCTGAGCGCATGGGATTAGGCCCTGCGTACTCTTCACCGTTGGCGTTGAAGCGCGCGGGTCTTTCAATGAAAGACATGGGACTTGTTGAGTTGAACGAAGCGTTTGCAGCCCAAGTCATGGCCTGCCAAAAAGCTATGGATTCTGACAAATTTGCCCAAGAAAAATTAGGCTTAACTTCCAAAGTCGGTGAAATCCGTGATGACATCTTGAATGTGAACGGCGGCGCGATTGCTTTCGGTCACCCCGTAGGAGCGACAGGAACTCGTATCGTTCTCACTTTGGCAAAAGAGATGAAACGCAGAAACGTTCAGTTTGGCTTGGCGACACTTTGTATTGGTGGAGGCCAAGGCGGATCGATGGTTCTTGAGAACGAGGGGTAGGTCGATCTCGGTGCTTTGCCGCGAGCTCTGTGCTGGCCTCTGTTCTCATTGGCTCGGACAGTCCTCGCGGACGTGCCCCTTTGGGGCTACTGCTGCGGAACTCGCCACTGAGTACAGAGGCCAGCACAGAGCTCGCGGCAAAGAACGTGTTCGTTTCTTCGTTTCAAGGGCTGGCATCGGTTTTTGTGGTTTTCTGGCCTTCGGCGGTTGGTTCTGGTGGATGCGATGGCCTGGGTTTTTGGGGCGTTTTAGTTTTGATTTTTTAAATTTTCTTTTTTTGTTTTTGCAACTTAGGAGTTTTCAGAATGTCTATTCAAGAGAGTATTAAGATCGTTCCTCAGGGTGAGATTGCGGTTGTTGTTTTTGATTTGGTTGGGGAGAAGGTTAATAAGTTTTCTACTCCGGTTATGATGAGACTTAAGGAAGTTCTTGAAGAGCTTAAGAAGTCTTCTTACAAAGCGGTCATCTTTAAGTCAGCGAAGCCTAAAATTTTTATTGCGGGTGCTGATATTGAAGAAATCAAAAGCATGACGACGAAAGATCAGTTTGAGGCGGCGGTGAAGGGTGGTCAGGACATCATGAATATGGTGGAAGATCTTCCAATGCCGACGATGGCGGCTATCCATGGTGCTTGCATGGGTGGAGGTTGTGAATTCATTCTTTCTTGTGATTATCGTATCGCTTCTGATGATTCCTCTACGAAAATTGGTCTTCCTGAAATTCAGTTGGGTATCTTGCCGGGGTTTGGTGGTACGCAACGTATGCCTCGCGTGATTGGTTTGCAGGCGGCTTTGGATATTATCTTAGCTGGTAAATCTGTGAACTCTAAAAAAGCTTTGAAGTCAGGTCTGGTTGATAAAGTCGTTCATCCCAATCTTTTGGATGAACAAGCTGTCAAATGGGCGAAAGAAATTATCTCTAACGGCGCGAAAAAACGTCGTAAGAAATTCCAGCCTCAAGGTGCGGTGAACAAAGTTCTTGAGGGCGCTTTGGGTCGCGGCATCGTTTTCAAAAAAGCTCGTGAGGGTGTTTTAAAGGCGACAAAGGGTCACTATCCAGCTCCTTTGAAGGCTTTGGAAGTGATTCAAAAAACTTACGGTATGAGTGACCGTGAAGCCGGTATGCGCATTGAGCGTGAAGGCTTCTGTGAATTGGGTATTACAGATATTTCTAAAAACTTGATCCACGTTTTCTATTTGACCGAAATGGTTAAAAAACAAAACGGTGTTCCAGGCGTCGATGTAAAACCACGCGAAGTGAAAGGCATGGGTATTCTTGGTGCCGGCACAATGGGTGGTGGTATCGCTTACGTCGCTGCAGATAAAGGTGTTCAAGTTCGTATGAAGGACTTAAATACCGATGCTTTGGGTAAAGGTCTTAAGCATGCTTCGGATCTTTGGATGAAGCTTCTTAAACGTAAATCCATTGATAAGTATCAGTACCAACAAAAAATGGACATGGTGTCTGTGACAACGGATTATTCTGGATTTAAAAATCTGGATGTTGTTGTCGAAGCTATTGTTGAAGACATGGGGATTAAACAAAAAGTGATCGGTGAGTGCGCGGGTCAAATGCGCCCGGATGCGATTATCGCGACGAATACAAGTTCGTTGTCAGTGACAGAGATGTCTAAGGGTCATCCTCGTCCCGAGTACTTTGCGGGTATGCACTTCTTCAATCCGGTGAACAAAATGCCTTTAGTAGAAGTTATTCGCGGTGAAAAAACTTCGGATGAAACTATTGCGACAATCTTTGAATTGACTAAGAAGATGGGAAAAATGCCGGTTGTGGTTAAAGACGGTCCCGGTTTTTTAGTGAATCGTCTTCTTCTTCCGTATATGGCTGAAGCGGCTTTCTTAATGCAAGAAGGTATGAGCATTGAAGTGGTTGATAAGGCTTACGTTAAAGAATTCGGTATGCCGATGGGACCGTTTGAGTTGATGGACGAAGTCGGTCTTGATGTGTGTATCAAGGTTCTTAAGATTTTCAAAAAAGCTTTTGGTGAGCGCATCGAGATGGCTCCTTGCATGGAAGCTCTTGAAAAATCCGGTCGTTTGGGTCGTAAGAATGGCAAAGGCTTCTATCACTATTCTGAAGACGGAAAACGTGGCGACGTCGACCAAAGCATCTATGCGGCTTTGGGATTGGGTCAGCCAACAAATCCATATGACTCAAAAGAGTGCATCGAGCGCGGCGTGTTTGCAATGGTGAACGAGTGTTCTTTGGCTTTGGTTGAAGACCGCATCGTTGAAACTCCTCACGAAGTCGACCTTGCGATGATCATGGGAACAGGCTTCCCTCCATTCCGCGGCGGTCTTCTGAAGTACACAGACACCGTAGGAACTCAATACGTCGCCGATCAATTAGCGATGTACGCATCCACTCGTAAAGCCGGCCGTTTGAAACCATCCGTTCCATTAACGAACATGGCAAAATCAAACCGCAAGTTCTATAACTAAGAAAAGTTTAGAAAACCAGAAAAGGCGCCAGGGGAGTATTTCCAACTGGCCCATGTAAGAAAAAGCCCAGCTAAAAACGCTGGGCTTTTTTTTGGAGTGCCTGCTTCTTTTTTGGGTCTACGCTGCATCAATTGATGCGCTGTAGACCCAAAAAAGAAGCAGGCACCTCTAGAAGCGGGAGATTGATAGATGGCTTGGGATTTCGGTTCCGTGCATGCCGGCCACGAGGGTTTTTGCGGCGTTGAAGCTTAGGCCCATGCCGTGGCCTGAGCAGCCGGCCATGATGTGGATGTTTTTGTTTTCTGGAAGGGCTCCTAGAATCATTTGGCCATCCGGAGAGAAGCCCATAATGCCGGACCATTGGTAGGCGATCTTCGCTTCTTTCCCGTATTTGAAGTGGCTCTTTACGAAATCAAAAAGAGCCGTCTGAATTAAAGATGTAGTTTCATCTGAATAAGTATTCTCTACATCAATGGCTAAATTTCTGAAGCCGCCAATCAGCAAGTGTCCCGTCGGCAGTTGACGGAAGTAACAGAGATGCTTCGTCAGATAACAAGGCCCTCGTACAAACGCTGGCAAGGGCTCAGTGACCAGAATTTGCCCACGACCGGGCTTAATCAAGGATTCAAAGTTCTTTAAAACTAAAGGCAAATAAGCGTTCAAGGTGAAGATCACTCGGGGAGCTTCAAAATCCCCATGGTCTGTGCGTAAGACTTGGGTTGTACCTTTGTCTTTTACCGAAAACACTTCCGTGCCTTCGTGAATATCGGCTTTGATTTTATTTCGAAGACGCTGCAGAAGTTTGACCGGATGAATGTATCCATCACCTGTATATTGAATGCCGCCTTCAAAACCGGTGACGCCGAAATCTTTTTCTAAATCAGTAGGCCCGATTTCATGAACATCAATGCCAGCGGACTGCATCAGTTTTGCTGTCATTCTGTATTTCAGCCAATGTTCTGAACTTGGAGCGACCGTGCAAGAACCCGTGTGACGGAAATCCAGTTCATCGGCTTTGTCTTCAATAATGTGCTCTAAAAGAAGTTTGCGATTGTCTTCAGAAAACTTCCAGATCTCTGTGGCTTTCTGTAAACCAAATTGTTCATTGAGTTTGATAAAGTGCTCGGTGGATCCGCAAGTCACAAATCCTGCGTTTCTTCCTGAAGCGCCAAATCCCAAGCGGTGTTTTTCAATGATCGCAATGCGAGCGGTGGGATTTTCTTTTTGCAGCCAATAGGCGGTAGAGAGTCCCGCAATGCCGGCGCCAACGATCACAAAGTCATAGACTTTTGCGGAAGGAGATGAAGAAGTTGCTGAATCAAGCCAATAAGAAATACTCATAAAGACCTACAGATATTTAATCATTTCTTCTGCCGTGCATCGGCAGGGTTTTCCGTCACGCACGCATTCATAGTCTACATCAATCCAATATTCAGGATGAGTCGCAACACTTTCAAAACCAAACTTAGTCAAATAGCGAATCGAAGAGTTGTTCGGGGATTCCTTCCAAGCGTGAGTAACAATGGCTTTTGTTCCAAGCTGTTTGAATTGTTGGATGGACGAATCTGATAATTTTGGTCCCCAACCTTCACCCTGAACTGCTTCCGACAAAAAGAGACTTTGAAAATATCCGACTTTTTCTAACGGCACTTTCCAAAGATCCGAACGCAGTTTTTTGCCTTTTCCTTTGCTCCAAGAGCCCGGAGGATAGGCTAATCGCAAACCAAATATTTCATCTTGTGAATTGGCTAAAACAAAAGAACACATCACGTCGCCAGAAAAAGATTTCTGATAACACTCTTCCAGCTCTTTTAAAGTGAAGTAGTTTAGACCGATGCTGGCATCGGTGAAGGCTTTAACAGCCGGCAAATCACGAAGTTCTAAAGGACGAATGTGCATAGACACATAAAGACATATTCAAAAAATCGGGTCAATTCGCATTTCATCGAAATCGCCGCCTTGTCCTACCATCAGTCTAAATCGATCACGATCTTCATCCCAAAACGCATGAATATCAATCGGGCGGCAACAAATCTCGCAATCCCAAATGAATTCCTGGTCTTCACCGTCCTCTCGAAAGACTTGAATAGAGAACTTTTCCCGGCAATAGGGGCATTGTATTTTGCATTCCATAAGGACCTCTTAAGTTACGTCTTTATTGTCTAAAGGGCCTCGAAAGGCCTCAAGGTCCGATGCTGAAATACAGCCAATGAGGTTAGGACGACCTCAATTGGCTTATAAGCGCTTTAGGACGGCGCAAACCTGTCAACCTTATCAACATTTCATACTTTTTTTCAGACATCTTTTGCCCTCGGGGTTTCTTTGGCATAAGTGTCTCTTGAATATTGGTTTTTGGGGGTTCCTACATGAATTCGAATCAGCGCATCGGGCTTCTCAGCATTGCACTTTCCTCTTTGTTACTATCAGCGTGTACTAAAGAAACTGTCGTTGAAAAACAGGCTCCCAACAACATGCTCGAGTCGTTTACGAGTAACACCGCTGACGTGTGTGCTAATAAGTCCTGCATCACGATCCAGAAGTCGTCTTTAGGGAAAGTCTTTCTTTTAATCTCTTCAGGCAAAACTTCAGGTTCCACGCCGCAATGGTATGACTTAAAACCACAGGTTGTCACATTTGACAAATCGGGCGGCCGCATTGCTTTGCTCGCCCAAAACTACAATAGCATCTACAAAGAAATCCAAACCGTGAACCTGATCCAGACTTTCGAGGTTGTTTCTGAAGATGCCGATGCGATTACTTTCGACTGGGGACAAGGTTTAAAAACCTTTGTTCAGCAACGTTCCTATGACACGGATATTCCTCGTGGAAATAGTGATGACCTGACGGAAAGTTCTTTGCCTTCTTTGGTGGTTGAAGACTCGTTCGTTCGCGGTATTAAGTTTGATGAAAAGAATATCGAGCTAGAACAAATCATCAAGATTCGTTCTGATTTAGTTAAATCGGGACCTGACCGCAATACTTCAACAGTGGAAAATCGTGAAGAGACGGTGGCGATGAATGTACAAATTCGCGCTTATAATCTGACTCCGGATTTCCGCCCGAAAGAGTATGACAAAAGCCGACGTGTCGGCTTCTTCGTGACGAAACTAGGTAAGAAAGAGCACAGCAAAGACATCATCAATTTGATCACAAAGTGGGATTTGTCTCCGAAAAAAGGCCCGATTGTCGTTCGTATTTCTGATGCGGTCCCCGCTCAATATTTGGAGGCCGTAAAAGAAGGCGCTCTTTATTGGAATAAAGTTTTTGGCCGCGACGTTATTGCGGTAAAAACAAATGTAGATCCTCAAGCGGGCCCCGAAGATCGCAGCATCATGGTGCGCTGGATTCCTTGGGAAGATTCAGGCGCGGCTTACGCTATTGGCCAATCGGATCCTCTGACGGGTGAAGTCTTAAGAGCTCAAGTATTTATGCCGTCCGTTTTCACGAAAGTCGGCTCTGGTGATTTAGTTCATCTCAATAATGACACTCCAGTCGCACCCGGCGCCGTTTCTTGTGACCTTACCCAAAATCTAGCTGCATTGGATGTGATCGCGAAAGAGGCCAATGACTCTCAAAGACTGCGCTTAGCTCAAGACAGCGTGCGCGCCACTGTGGCTCACGAACTAGGACATGCTTTGGGACTTCGTCATAACTTTGCGGGATCCTTCTCTGCGAAGGTGTCTACAAAAGATATTGAAGCTGCGGCGAAAAACTATCTTCAAGATCCAAACCACCAAGGTTTGGAAACGTCGACAAGTATCATGGATTATGTCAGCGGTATTGATGACGTCTTGATGGCAGCCAGAATCAAATATGCGCCTCTTTCCTATGATAAGATGGCGATGGATTGGGCTTACTCGGCGGACCATGCGGCATTAGACGAAAAGATCTCTCGCTACTGCACGGATGACGATATCGCTTTAGCTTCAAGCCAAGCTTTGCAGATTTATGGCTGCGAGCGCTTCGATGCCGGAAACAATCCGCTTCTTCGCAAGTACTTGGATACGAAATATGAAAAAGAACGTTTCATTAAAGTTCTTTTTGCCTCCATCATTGGCCGTCTGTACCCCGCAGATCAACCGACGGTCGTTAACGACATCGACGTGGTTCTTCAAGACACGGTGAAGTGGGGGAAGGTCAATCTTGATACATTGAAGTTTATTAATCAGGTTCTTTTAGATAAAACAGTCAACTCTGTCCCATCGCCACAGTTTGCTTCAATTGAAAACGTAAAGTCAGGTCAGATCCATTATTCCAAAGTGGGAATGGACGATGCTTTAGGTCGTGAGCGCACACGCTCTTTGGCAGAAGCCGGTGGATACGCGGCTGTGCTTAATGATCTTTGGAGAAACTCTGACGGCAGCATTGCTAAAGACTTTATTGAAAGACAAATCACTGAGCTTGCGAATAGTCCTTACTTTGCTCAAGGTAAAACATTGGGTGGACGTGAGTACACGCTGACGAGTTTTCAACAAAATCGCATTCTTTCTTTCTTCCACCAGCTTTCGTTGGTGAATAAAAAGGCATTGGCTTCGGGTCTTTCCGCTCTTCTGCCTAAAGTCGATGAAAGCGAAACCGACGCCAAAGGGGCTCTTACGATCGTCAGTCAGGTTCTTCCACGCAATATCATTAAAGAACAAGATGCCGATATCCTGGCAGCACTTTACTTGGATCTTACGGCTGTAGAAAACGGTGAGACGATTTTAAGAGTGGGACAAGGGCTTACTAAAGAAGTTAAAGTCGCGCGCAGTTATCTAACGGCGGAAGAGCGTACGAAATGGATGAACTTGGTTTCGTCTCGTGGTTTGCGCTTTGAAGTTGAAATGAAGAAAGCTCTGATTCGTAGCGAGCAGTACAACAAAGTGAATGCCGTTTTGAAAGAAGTGGATCCAAGCTTTGATTTGGCTTCTATAAAAAAGCCGGCGGAGCTACCGGCGCAGCTTCTGAATCAAGGCCTGGTCGATTCTGCGGGTTCTTTATGGCTGACAGCGGAAATCAATGTGCTCTTGGCCTTCGATAAATTACGTTAAAAGCGCTGTTCAAATATTAAACACCCGAGCACTTAAAACGTCCCTCGAAGGAGGGATGTTTCAGGGTGAGACGGGTTTTCCCTCTCAAATCCAATATATTGCATTTTTGATGGTCCGCCTCTTGCCTCTATGATTGGCATGGAGGCTTTTATGAAAACATCTTTCTTTAACAAATCAGTGATGGGAATCTTGGTCCTTGTGGCTTTGTCCTTATCAGCTTGTGCGAAGAAGGAATCCAGCGCGACACGCGTTGCGGGCCGCTCAAACACACCGGCGGTCACTCAGCCCAATGCGGTGAATAGCTGCGGGAATGCCTCCATGAATGTGGGTAAGATCTATGATTACTACAATTCAGGAAGTTTTGAATCCCAAGTAAAGAGTTTTATCTCTGCTACCTTGGATCCACAAACACTGGGCACTATCAGCGGCAATATCAATGATAAGACTGGTATTGATTTCTTCGGTGCATTTAAATTTGATTCTTCGGGAAATTTAGTGGCGGGTTCTTCAACTGTTCTTATCAAGATCTTTGATTCCTACGCGGGTCAGTCTTATAACGGCCAGGTGATCCAGCCTTACCAAGTTGAGTTTTCTGCGGCGGCTTCAGGAACTATTAATCGCAATACGCGTCAATTCACAGTGAAGTTTAGCGACTCTTACGGTGATATCGTGTTCCAAGGTCAATACGACGGCACTCTTGCTCAAGGGAATGTGACATATCAAAATCGTACGGCGGTAAACGGATATTCTCCTGCTTCGGGTACTCTGGGTCAGTTCAAAGCCTACACGTGTGCTTTGATCCAATAATAAGCGCTGCGTCTTGCTTCACCCCCTATCGAGTTTGAAGATAGGGGAATGCCTCAACGTTTCATCTTTGATTCTTCCATTCTGAACTCGGTTGTCGGTGGTCATTCTGCCATCGAAATTCCTAGGCTCAATATTCATTCTCTCGAGGCCGCGACGTCTTTCCTTTTAAGTTATGGATTCGATTTCACCAAAGAAAACGACTTAGAAAAACTTTGGTACTACCACCGTCGTGCCCTGGTTCTGATGTTAGAAAAGCTGGGCTTTGAAGATAAAGAACTTCCTGAAATTTTTAGAGACCGCCGCCAGCTTGGGGACATCCGCCAGTTATTAATTTACGCAAGTTCACAAGACCCCGAACAAGTTCAACTGCAACGCTGGGCCTGTGCGATTCTTCGCTGCATGCACGTTTTTGTTCATGCAGAAAATGATCTCTTCAGTTCTTTTTCTGAAGAAATCCAATCGCAAATTCTTTCGCCGTTTCAAGAGTGCATCCGCTATGACGGCACGACTCACCGGACTTTTTTGCAAAGTTCTACGGCTGGTGAGCACATCTTAGATCCTATTGAACTTCTAGGTTTTGAAGTAAAACCATTTAAAACTTCTTCCAGCACGGTGATTAAACTTTTGGCCAAACCCGATGCTTTGGCGATGAAGATCTTTGATAAGCTGGGTGTACGTTTTATCACGCGCAATCTTTTTGATACTTTCCAAGTCGTACGTTTTTTGGTGAAAGAAAATGTGATCAGTTTTCCGCACATCATGCCGGATCAAAGCTCTAACAATCTTTATCCGGTGAATGTATTCATGGAAGTGTGTGACGATCTTTCTCACCGGTTGGACACTTTGGATGAGCAAAGTATTCAAGCTGCTTTTGATCAAAAACTCTCCGAGATGGGTGATAACGTTCAGTATCTGCGAAAAGAAAATTTCTTTTCCGGTGCGGATTATAAGTTTATTAAATTCATTTCCCGTAAATTGATTCATATTAAACCCCAAGGGAGCCAAGAAGCTTTTAGTTTCTTTTATCCTTTTGAAGTGCAGATCATGGATCAATCGGCTCACGAAAGAATTTTATCAGGCCCCTCAGAGCATCAAGCGTACAAAGAAAGACAGAGAACAGCGGCGCGCAAACGTTTGTTTCCTGAGATGAGTTAATATGTTTTGGAAATTACTTTCATACCCTCGCTCCATTTTAGCACTTGTTTATTTTCCGATTCACACAATGTTGTGTTCGATCGCTCTTATCATTGTGAATCTGACAATGAAGAACCGCCCGCTCGAAGATCGCATTGTTGAAATTTGGACCCGCGGTGCTTGCCGCATGTTCGGCGTTGAAGTCATCGTGAAAGGCCTTGAGAATCAACCTCCTGGCGGATTTATTTACGTTTTCAACCACACAAGCTTCTTTGATATTTTCGCGATGAATGGATACTTGGGAAGTTTCCGTTTCGGTGCGAAGATCGAGCTTTTCCGCATTCCTGTTTTTGGCCCGGCTATGCGTCGAGCCGGAATTTTGCCGATTGCGCGCGACCGTCGCGAAGAGGTTTTTAAGGTTTATAAAGAGGCTGAAACTCGTATCAAAGCGGGGGAGCGTTTTGCTCTGGCGCCCGAAGGAACAAGGCAAGTGACGGAAAGGCTCGGGTCTTTCAAGTCAGGTCCTTTTATCTTTGCCATTAATGCGAAATCTCCGATTGTACCGGTTGTGGTCAAAGGGGCGGCGGCGATTCTTCCTAAAGGCCATATTGTTCCGAACTGGGGCGTGTGGAAGCGCACGGTGACCTTGTATGTGTTGCCACCGGTGGATGCCACTCAATATGCTTTAGAGTCGCGACCCCAGTTGCAAGAAAAGGTTCGTCACATGATGCAGCCTTATTTCCCTGAGGCTCAAGTATAGTTTTTCAGCGAGGTTTTTATGAAAAGCTTCGAAGAATTCTGGCCTTTTTATTTGCGCGAACATTCAGATCCGCGCAATCGTCGTCTGCATTTCGTCGGGACTTTTTTAGTTCACGCCGTGTTCATTTATGCCTTCATCACGAAGACTTGGACCGTTCTGTGGCTTTTACCGTTGATTGGTTATGGTTTTGCTTGGGTCGGGCACTTTATTGTTGAAAAGAATCGCCCAGCGACCTTCACGCATCCTCTGTGGTCCTTGCGCGGGGATTTCAAAATGTTTTATCTGATGTGCGCGGGAAAGCTCTGGAAGTAGGCTAGTTTTTAATCACATCCCAATGGAGATTTCCAATAGAGCTGCGAAGTTTTACTTTGCTGCTTCCTGTGTCGACATAGATTTGAACTTTGGAGTTGGGTAAAGGTTCAATTTGTGTCAGGCGCAAGATTTTCGGATTGCGGTGATAAGCCGCTTCAATAGCTTCGGCGATGTTGTCCCAGCGAATGAAAGGCTCAAAACTTTTTCCCTGATTCGTGCTTTTGAAAGATCCCACAAACCAAGTGCCATCCGGGTGAATGCTGACCGGGTAAGTCTGTTTTCCAAACTGAGGAATCAGGGTCCACGTCAGACCGTCTTCAGTGCGAAAAACACCTTCGGAAGACACCAAACCGCGCACGGAATTTTTATTTTCAAAGGCTATGGAATAGATTTCTCTTTTCATCAAAACGTCCGTGGAAACTGTTGTCTCTGAGGGCGTTCCTTTTTCTTCGACCAAAAGATTTTTTCTTTTCCACCAGACTTCGCCATGACCATCGAGCTTGCTGACGCCCCAGACATGAGCTTCCGGTTTAAGAATCTCTACGCGCGCACGAAGGGGAGGACCGTAAGACGAAGACTCGGGACGGATGACAACTCCGCGATGGCTGTTTGTCACGTACCCTAAGATTTCTTTCAACGGAACCGTTTCGCCTTTTTGGGTGATGAGTACATCGTTATTGCGATACAGGGCGGCCATCCAGTTTTTCTTGGGGTGATAAGCGAGATTTGCGTAATCTGCACGTGATACAAAGTGAGTCACGTCGACGTAGCCGATGTTTTGCGCGTATTGAATTTTCAGAAAGCTCTTTGTGATCTCTAAAGGAATCACTCTTTGCAGGCGGGGAAGAGTCGTTATTACGCGTCCGTTTGAGCTAGGCTCTTTGCGCACATAGGTGTCCATGATGTTCACGTAAACCCCTACATCGTCGTGGCGGGCTTGCAAAAGGTGCAAAGGCAAATAGCCTTGTGTGCTGCTTGCTCTTTCTTTCACGCGAGCCCAGTAATCATCTGTCGCCAAGATCTCTAAAGCCGCCTTGGCTGGAAGAGTTTTCACAGCCGGAGCATCGCTGCGATCGACACTCAGAAGAACCGCTGTTGTCTTGGTGTCGGCATAACGAGACACGTGAATGTCGCGCAAAATTTGCGATGCTTGCATCACGTATTCTTTTTTGTCCCAGGAGGTGCGGTAAGCGATCTCGGTTTCTGTTCGTAAAAGCTTATTATCCAGAGTATTTCGACTCACCTGGCCAGAGGGAAACAGGCTGTTTTTGCTGCGATAAAAAGAGACAGCGGCGCTAGCATCTGTCGCCAGAGCGGCCCACGAATTCGAGGAAAGAAAGAGAAACGCCAATGTCTTTGATACTACGGACCGCATCTCTCTATTTTGAGGCTTTAGGCTCTGCGCTCAAGACCAGAACTTTTGACCTCCAGACCAAAGTGAAGTACTGGTAAACAGTTCGATTTTCAACAGTATTTTAACGCGGAGTGGTAAATGAATATCAAATCGATCGGCGTCGTCGGCGCTGGGCAAATGGGTAACGGCATCGCACAAGTAGCGGCAAACTTTGGCTTCAACGTCATCATGATGGACGTCAACGGCGCTGCTTTGGAAAAAGGGATCGCAACGATCGCTGGTTCTTGTGACCGCATTATCAAAAAAGGCGGCATGAGCGAAGCGGACAAAGCGATATTGTTGGGTCGTATTAAAACCGCTCAAGAAGCTTCCGCTCTTAAAGACTGCGACATCGTGATTGAAGCTGCGACAGAGAACATCGATTTGAAATTGAAAATCTTTAAAGACCTAGACGCAGCCGTGAAGCCAGAGGCTTTGCTTGTTTCTAATACCTCTTCAATCTCTATTACAAAGATCGCGGCAGTGACGAAGCGTCCAACTCAAGTCGCAGGCATGCACTTTATGAATCCGGTTCCTTTGATGAAACTTGTTGAAGGTATTCGTGGTCTGCAAACTTCTGATGAGACTTTCGCGACAGTAAAAGCTTTGGCAGAAAAAATGGATAAGGTTTTTGTTGAGTCTGTGAAAGACATGCCAGGCTTTATCGTGAACCGCATCTTGATGCCGATGATTAACGAAGCGGTTTACACTCTTCATGAAGGCATTGCTTCTGTTGAGTCTATCGATTCCGCGATGAAATTGGGAACAAACCAACCGATGGGTCCTTTGACTTTGGCAGACTTTATCGGTCTTGATACGTGCCTTGCGATCATGAACGTGCTTCATGATGGTTTGGGAGATTCTAAATACCGTCCATGTCCATTGCTCGTGAAGTATGTTGAAGCAGGATGGTTGGGACGTAAAACAGGTCGTGGTTTCTACGACTATTCAGCGAAATAGGTTTTAAAAATGGGCAGTTTTACTTACAAGACAATTTTAGTTGAACAAAAACCAAACGGCGTTTGGGTGATGACGGTGAACCGTCCTGAAGCTCTTAACGCATTGAACTCTATGGTGCTAAACGAGATGGGCGAAGCTCTTCGTCAAATCGGTGAAATGCACTACGAAGATGCGCGCGCTCTTATTATCACAGGCAGTGGCGAAAAGGCTTTCGTGGCTGGCGCGGATATCAAAGAAATCCATGAACTCGATGAAGAAAAAGCGTTGAGTTTTGCTCAACGTGGTCAAAGTATTTTCCACGAGCTGACTCTTCTAAAAATTCCAGTCATCGCGGCGGTGAACGGTTTTGCTTTGGGCGGCGGCTGTGAGTTGGCTTTGGGTTGTGATTTTATCTATGCTTCTGAAAATGCAAAGTTCGGTCTTCCCGAAGTGAGTCTGGGATTGATCCCAGGATTTGGCGGGACAGTTCGCATGGCTCGCGCTATCGGTCAACGTCGCGCGCGTGAATTAACTTACACAGGCGGTATGATCACTGCGGCAGAAGCGCACACAATGGGTCTTGTGAATAAAGTCGTTCCGCAAGCAGAGCTTATGAACACTGTGATGAAAACTGTGGAAGCTATTTTAGCAAAAGCTCCGATTGCAGTGGGTTCTGCGAAAAAATCCATCAACCAAGCTTGGGATATGGATGTGGAAGAGGCGCAAAGAAATGAAGCGAAGATCTTTGCAGATCTTTTCGACTCTGAAGACGTGAAAGAGGGCACTTCCGCTTTCATCGAAAAACGTAAGGCGAACTTTAAAGGTCAATAGTCCAAATGGCATATACACTTAAGAATCCTATTCGTATCGTAACGGCCGCCGCACTTTTCGACGGCCATGACGCCAGCATCAATATCATGCGCCGTATTCTTCAAGATATGGGAGCCGAGGTCATTCACTTAGGTCACAACCGCTCGGTCAGTGATGTGGTGAAAGCCGTTTTGCAAGAAGGTGCTCAAGGCGTCTGCATCAGCTCTTACCAGGGCGGTCACATGGAGTACTTCAAGTACATGAAGGATCTTCTAGACGAAGCGGGCGCAGGTTACGTGCGTATTTACGGAGGCGGTGGCGGTGTGATCGTTCACGAAGAAAAACGTGAACTGGAAGCTTACGGTATCGCCCAGATCTTCCACCCGGAAGATGGTCGTAAATTGGGTCTTGAGGGAATGATTGAACAAGTCATTCGTGGCTGTGACTTTGATGTCTTAGAAAAACAAAAAGAATTTAAAACGAAAAAGAATATCTTTGCGGGCGACACCATTCCTTCAGTGGAATTGGGCGTGGCTTTAACGGCGATTGAAAACGGTCACAAAGACTATTCACTAGAAAACTTTGGCTTGCAGAACTTCAAAGCGAAAAATGGCGAGCCTTTGGTTTTAGGTATCACCGGCACAGGTGGCGCAGGTAAGTCCTCTTTGATCGACGAACTTGTGCAAAGATTCTTGAATGCCTATCCCAATAAAAAAATCGGTGTGGTCTGTGTAGACCCTTCGAAGCGTAAAACGGGTGGCTCGTTGTTGGGCGACCGTATTCGTATGAACTCGTTGTCTCGCAACCACGTGTTCATGCGTTCCGTCGCTTCACGTGGATCAGGTCGTGAGATCGCGTCTTCTTTGCCTGAAATTTTGAAGTTCATTCGTCAGTTGGATTTTGATTTCGTTATCGCGGAAACTTCGGGGATCGGTCAGGGCAATATGGCGATCACGGAAGTCAGTGATATGTCCATGTACGTGATGACCTCGGATTTCGGTGCGCAGTCGCAGCTTGAAAAGATCGATATGATCGATTTTGCGGACTTGATTGCGGTAAATAAAGCCGACCGCCGCGGAGCTTTAGACGCTCTTCGTGACGTGACAAAACAATACAAACGCTCTCGCAAGATCTTTGATGAAAAAGTGCAAGTTCCTGTGTTCTTGACTCAGGCTTCACAATTCAACGACGGCGGCGTGAATAAATTATTCTTCCAACTTGCTGATCTTTTAGAGTCTCGTCAGGGAGCTAAATGGCAGGTGGATCCTAAATTCAAAGCGAATATTCTTTCAGCAGAAGAACACGTGATCATCCCAGCCGATCGCCAAAACTATTTGGCTGAAATCGTTGGCACTGTTCACAAGTATAAAAAGCGCACGGAAACATTGGCGGAAAAAGCTTCTCAATTGGGTGGCCTTAAGAAAGTGGCTCCTCTTTTGGGAACAAGCCCTGAAACCGTTAAAAAGGTCGAAGCAGAACTTTCTTCAGACTTCACTCAAGAAGAGATTGATCAACTTCAAGGTTATGAAAAGTTGATTGAAACTTATTCCGGTGATGAGTTGGTGTTTAAAGTCCGTGACAAAGAAATCCGCCAACCTTTGGTGCGCGAGTCATTATCGGGCACGAAAATCCGTCGCGTGGTTGTCCCTAAGTTTAAAGACTGGGGCGATCGCTTTAGATATTTAAAACTTGAAAACGTTCCGGGTGAATTCCCTTACACGGCAGGTGTGTTCCAGTTAAAACGCGCGGATGAAGATCCAAAGCGTATGTTTGCGGGCGAAGGAACGCCAGAAAGAACAAACCGTCGTTTCCATTATCTCACTAAGGGTGAAACGGCTCATCGTCTTTCGACGGCTTTTGACTCTGTCACACTGTATGGACAAGACCCTGATCAGCGTCCCGACATCTTCGGAAAAGTGGGCGAGTCGGGCGTTAGTATCTGTACTTTGGCGGATATGAAAAAGCTTTATGCAGGCTTTGATCTTATCAATCCAAATACCTCTGTGAGTATGACGATCAACGGTCCGGCACCGATGATTCTGGCTTTTTATTTCAACACGGCGATTGATCAACAGGTTGAAAAGAAAGAAAGCGAGTTAGGTCGTAAGCTGACTCCCGAAGAGTGGAGTGATGTTGCCAACTGGACTTTGCAACAAGTGCGCGGCACGGTTCAAGCCGATATCTTAAAGGAAGACCAGGGGCAGAATACTTGCATCTTCTCTATCAACTTCGCTCTGAAGATGATGGGTGATATTCAAGAATACTTTGTAAACAGCAAAGTCAGAAATTTCTATTCAGTCAGTATTTCGGGTTACCACATTGCCGAGGCGGGTGCGAATCCGATTTCCCAATTGGCGTTCACACTTTCAAATGGTTTCACATTCGTTGAGTACTATTTGGCTCGTGGATTGAAAGTCGATGACTTTGCTCCGAACTTAAGTTTCTTCTTCAGTAACGGTCTAGATCCTGAGTATTCAGTCTTGGGACGCGTGGCCCGCCGTATTTGGGCGGTAGCGATGCGGGACCTTTACAAAGGAAACGATCGTTCACAAAAATTGAAGTACCACATTCAAACGTCAGGTCGTTCCTTGCACGCGCAAGAAATCGACTTCAACGATATTCGTACGACATTGCAGGCGTTGATTGCTCTTTACGACAACTGTAACAGCTTGCACACGAATGCGTATGACGAAGCTATTACGACGCCAACAGAAGAATCTGTTCGTCGTGCCATGGCAATTCAGCTAATCATCAACCGTGAGTTCGGTATGACGAAGAATGAAAACCCAATGCAGGGTTCGTACTTCATCGAAGAATTGACAGATCTAGTTGAAGAAGCGGTCTTAAACGAATTTAAAAAGATCAACGAACGCGGCGGCGTTTTGGGTGCAATGGAGACTCAATACCAACGTTCCAAAATCCAGGAAGAGTCGTTGTATTATGAAAGACTTAAACACGACGGCACTTTGCCCATCATTGGTGTAAACACATTCATCGATCCAAAAACGATGGCGGCGGATTACGTGCCACCAAAGATCGAACTCGCTCGCGCTTCTTACGAAGAGAAAAACGCGCAGTTAAGCAATGTGCAGAAATACCAAAAGGACCATCAAACCGAAGGCGAACGTCAGTTGCAGAATTTGAAAGACACAGTTCTGAACGGCGGAAACATCTTCACAGCGTTGATGACAGCAGCAAGACACTGCAGCTTGTACCAAATGACTCAAGCTCTGTACGAAGTGGGCGGCCAATACAGAAGAAATCTGTAGGGGATTACGAATTCATTTTAGTTGAAAAAGGCACCTCGAAAGGGTGCCTTTTTTTTGTGGTTGAGGGGATAGGAAGTGTCGATAATTTCTCTAAGCTTGCTGTAACATAAGACTTTAGCTTCGTCTTCCCATCAAAAGCCGCGCAATCAGCAAAACAATCATCGCACCGACAACCGAAGCAAGAAACCCGGCTTCTTCACCCACTTCATACCACCCCAGAGCGCTTCCAATATAGGTCCCAACAACGGCACCAATGATCCCCAGAATAGTAGTTAAGATGAAACCCATCTTATCCTTACCAGGCATCAAAAACCGCGCAATCAAACCCACAATAAATCCGATAACAATAGTGCCAATAATACCCATATCAAAAGCTCCTTAGTAAAAAGCCGCACAGATATACATTTTCAAAAACAAACCCCACGGAATCATCAAAGATCAGAACCAACTGTGGAAATGCAAAAGACAAAAAAAGACCGGAATCTGAATCAAATAAGGGCACAAAAGAATTTGAAGGGAAAGTAGCAGAGTTTAATTTTGCTACAAAGTTATCGAGTCTATTCTTCAAAAGAAATATTCCCGAAGTTCAAAAAAACTATAGGATTTCACCACAGATTTACTTCCACCGTGGACGCAAGAAGAACACCAACTCAAAAAGCTAAAAATTAAATCCAAAATTTCACTGCCACGGTGGCAGTAAGCACTTGCGTTAAGCAAACAAGAAGTTGGGCAGGGAGTCTGCACTTTCTAAAGGAAGTTAAACAAACTGATTGAAGGTATCGAAAACCCAGAATTCTACCGCCACCGTGGCGGCAAGCATATGCGTCAGAAATGCAGGCAATTAAGGATCATCATCGAGCAACGCCCTGTAGAACGAAGGACACTTATCAGCCAAAAACTTTGAAATCCCGCTCTCAAAATCCGTGACTTTGTGTTCAGCAAAGTTTGGGTTGGAGGGAGGTTTGGGGTGCGTCCGAAGAGAGGGCCTTCGGTACCGAGGCGAAGCCTCGGCACCGACTGAGCCTGGACGGCGTGCCCGAACGAAGTGACGAACCCCAAACCTCCCTCCAACCCAAACCCTCGCTCGAAGCACAACGAGAGAGGGGAAGAAAAAAAACGGCCCTGCCTTGGGGAGCAGAGCCGAAACCAACAAACCCAGGAGGTCGCCGATTTTTAATTAAAATGTTTTATTCACAATAAACTGCACGCGGTTCGACAAGTACTGCGCACTTTCGCGACGAACCACAAGGTCCATGTAAAGTTTCGTGCTAGAAGACGGATTTAATCCAATCTCTTTCAATGCAATACCCAGGCTGCCATCGGCACGTTGAATCGCATCGCGCGCGAAGTTCTTTTCGCCCAACCATTCAATCTTGCCGCTAGAAAGTTTTTTCCAAACTACAAGTTTGTAAGTCGATTGAACTTCTTCGATATGAGGAGTGTTATCGCGAATTGCAACCACGCGATCTGCTCCAGCGCTTTCAATTCCAACAATAGCCACTTGTTTTGAATCGCTCAAAAGACTGATTTCTTCTTCGGCAAGGCCTTTCTTTTCGTACTCCGCGTTTTGTTCAAATTGGATCAATCCGCCAGCGACGTTTTGCCCTTTGCGTTCGACACGCAAAGTGATCGCGTACTTACCTTCACGAGCGAGACCCGGAGTTGCGATCTCAACAATTTTTGCCGCCGAATTTTCTAAACGATTTTCAAAAACCAAAGACTGGCTTTGTGAATCACGTACTTCAATCGCGTAAGTCGAAGTCAAACGTGAACCGGCCACCGTTTCTTGGAAAGAGATCTTGCCTTGGCCTTTCGTAAACGCAAGTTTCAATCCTTTGACTGAAGTCGTACCCGCATTTTCAACAGACCATTTAGGCGCAACCGCAAGAACGAATACTTTTTCGCGTCCATCCTGACGAGTTTCTGCCACGGTGTAAGTAAAGATATCTGATTTCACAGTGACGGTAACAATCGGAGCGGCCTCTGTTCCTGTAAGAACAAACTTCACAGATTCAGTTTCATTCGCCAAAAGTTCAGATCCAGCAGGGAAGATTACCGAAGCCGGTTGCGTGAACTGATGATCAAAGACATCTCTATAGCGAGTCACGCAGCAACGTGTTTCTTCACGGTATTTCGTCACTGTACGAGTGCGCTCTTCTTGGCGATATTTAGTCACCTTGCGTGTGCGAAGTTCCTTGCGGTACTTAGTCACTGTGCGGGTGCGCTGTTCTTGACGATAACGAGTTTCTTCGCGGTAACGTGTGACCGGGCGAGTTTTGCGAACACGCTCATATCCACATTCGCGATCTGAATAGGGGACTTGGCGGCATTGACGTAAGTCACGACATTCACGAGGACCATCTTCACACACTTTGCGTGTCTTGCAGATGCGTTGTCCGTGGGCGTTCGTGCCGCATTCTTCAACCTGACGACACACATTGCGGCCCGGTTCGCAGACGCGTTCGTTAGAACACTCCTCTCGGTATTTTGTTACGTTTCGACAAACATAATCGTTGTCGTAATATTCTTCATAGTCCGTGTAGGCGACACGTTCTGTGTAAGGAACGTTTTCCCAGTAAGTTTCTTGCTCATAATAAGGAACGTCTTCGTAATAGGTTTCAGTGGTTTCATAGGGAATGTCGACGTAGTAGGTTTCTTCAGCTTGATAAGGAACTTGCTCAGTGTAAGTGTCCTGGTAAGGCTCTGAGCGCGTAACATTTAAAGAAAGCTCTGAGCGAACAGTTTGTCCGCTCGCCGCGGTTCTAGTGACAACATCTTGTTTTTTCTCCTGGGGAGTTGTCGCAAACGAGTGCGCACCCAAGAAAAGAGTCAGAATGACTCCGATAAGTGGTTTTGTAGACATGTTTTCTCCTCCAAAAGATACATCGGGGAGAAATTGCAAGGTCTAGGCCAAAAATTGTCGGTGGGAAAATGAGACCACCTAAAGTTGTTCAATAATTTTTTCTGCGATGCGTATACCATCACATGCGGCCGAAGTGATTCCGCCCGCGTAGCCCGCACCTTCACCGGCAGGATACAAACCTTTGTGCGATATACTTTCTAAGCTGTCGTTATCGCGGGTCACACGAACAGGGCAGCTCGTACGCGATTCAATGCCGTACACTTGCGCATCTTCAGTTAAGAACCCTTTCATGCTGCCTTGGAATTTTTCAAAACCTTCGCGCAAACGATCACGCATGTTTTTAGGAAGTAGCTCGTCCAGACGAATATTGATAGCACCTGAAGGAGAAGAACCCGCACGCAAAGCACGAGGCCCTGTTTTAGAATTTGTTCCATACAAGAAGTCTAAAAGATTCTGCGCTGGCAACTCGCGACTGCCCCCAGCATCTAGCACTGATTGATACGCGCGTGTCTCTAAATCGCGACGCATCTTCATGCCGCCAAAGACGTCTTTGCCGAAATTCTTTTCATGATCAATACTGACGACGATCGCCGCGTTCGCAAACGGCGAGTTGCGATTATAGTTACTCATCCCGTTGCAAACGATACCGTCGGCTTCCGTTCCTGAAGAAAGCACATAGCCACCCGGACACATGCAGAAAGAATAAACACCGATGCCTGTTTTATCATTGTGGTGAGCCAGTTTATAATTTGCCGCTCCTAATTTAGGATGCTCTGAAAACTGACGATACTGGATCTTGTTAATAGAAGCTTGAGAATGCTCCACGCGAAGGCCCATCGCAAAAGACTTTCCGTCCAAGTGCACACCAATATCACGCAAATGATTGATCATGTCTTCGGCAGAGTGACCCGTAGCTAAAACAACGTGCGGAGACTTAAATTCAGTCCCATGCTCAGTGCGCACACCCACGACTTGCGAACCCTCAAGAAGGATTTCTGTCACTTGGGTGTTGAAATGAATTTCGCAGCCACTGGCTTTCAAGAATTCACGCATTTTGGGAATCACACGACGAATGCGATCCGAACCCACGTGAGGATTTGAAAGCCATTGAATTTCTTCCGGAGCTCCAAATTTCACCAAACGATTCATCACATAAGGAATGTGCGGAGATTTAATACGCGTGATCAGTTTACCATCCGAATAAAGACCCGCGCCGCCTTCACCAAAGCACACGTTGTTGCGCGGATCGAGCTTTCCGTAACGCCAGTACTGATTAATACCCTTGATGCGCTCGCCGCTGTCAGAACCGCGCTCAAAAAGCACGCAAGGAACGCCTCTTTCGACAAAACGTAAGGCAGCAAAAAGACCTGCTGGACCTGTACCGACAATCAATGGTTTTTCTTTGGCGTGAGAGATTTTCTCTAATTCGAATTGAGGAATCTGAAGAGTTTCACCTTTTTCCGCAACCTCAATTGAATAAACAAAATGCGGGGAGTGAGAGCGTCTCGCATCAACGCTTTGGCGAAGAATACGGTAAGGACCGTGGTCGGGCATCAACCATTGCAACTTTTCATCTAAATCAGCATCAATAGGAATTTCGATATTCTGAAATATCTTAGACACGGTTCTTGGCTCCTGGGATGCCTGTTAAGCATCAAAAAGGTTTCAAGCATCCTAGCTGATAGCTCTTCAGGTGACAAATGGCTGTGAGTCAGATATAAATATTTTATGTCTGCAATTACCAGAGTTCTGCCAAAACGAGTTTTAAGCCGCTGGGTCGGTCATCTTATGCACTGGGAAGGCCCTGAGTGGCTTATGCACCTGAGTATCAGAACCTTTGCCCGTTTTTATAACATTAATTTGGAAGAGGCGGAGATGCCTTACACCTCTTACAAATCCATCGGGGACTTCTTTGTTCGCCGCTTAAAACCAAGCCTGCGCCCCGTCGGCTCGTCTTGGGCTGTTCATCCAGCAGACAGCCGTATCACGCAAGCTTATCCGATTGATGGTGGCACCCTGATTCAGGCAAAAGGTCTTTCTTATAAATTGGATGAGTTCACCCAAGATCCCGAGTGCCAGAAAAAGTGGGCCGGGGGCTTTTTCCTGACATACTATCTTTGCCCGACGGACTACCATCGTGTGCATTCACCGGTGGATGGAGTGATCACGAACGTTCGTTACATGCCCGGTGAATTATGGCCGGTGAACGAGTGGAGCACGACAAATATTCCGAATCTTTTCTCGGTGAACGAGCGCGTGCTTGTTGAGATTGAAACAGATATGGGTCCTGTCGGCGTGGTCTTCGTTGGTGCCACGAATGTAGGGCACATCGTCTTGAGTTTTGATGATAAAGTGCGTGGCAACCAAAAGGGCCCGCATATTTTCACACACAAAAACTACAGCCCAGAGATCCCGGTTCACAAAGGATCTGAATTAGGTATGTTCCGCATGGGCTCTACTGTGGTGATGTTATATCCACCGAACTTCCGTCAGAAGTTTGAAAAACATCTGGATACGGGACCTGCTGTTAAGGTCAATGCCCCTTTGATCGTCTAACGACAGACACTAAAGTTACGACAGACTTGGGAAGAGCGATCTAAAACCTCTTCCTGAGTTAAAAGCCTTTCGCGATTTTTAATGTGATAGTTCACGGTTTTTTCTAAAATCCCCCGACGAAACTGAAAAAAGTAAGTCATCGGAGTTGGGTAACTGCGGGCATCCCAGACAAGTCTTTCAAAAACATTTCCCGGATCTTGTTCCCAAGACATATAAACGGGCAATTTCGCTTTTTGTGAAAGCATTTGGGCCTGCCATTGAAACATTCTTTCCGGATCCCAGAAATCTAAAATGATGTGCTTTTCTGAGGGCTGGGCCCACCAGCGGTCTTTACCACGCATATAGCCGATAGCACCGATGCGCGCACTTCTTTCTTGAGTCGAAAGAATTTCCAAGGGAACGTAAAGTCTTCTTTTCCAATACTCATCAAGTTCAGACGGGAACAGATCTAAAATCTGCAAGAAGCTCACCGCAAAGGCCGCACAGCCGGCGCCTTCTCCCTGTAAGGGTAAAGATCGCAATCCACCGTAAATATTTTGTAACCCCAAGTTCTCATACAGCGAAAGATATCGTTCTGCGCGAGAGCACTGAGATTCATTCAAAAGAACTTTAAGGCTTCGAACATAACCTTGAGCTTTTAAAGTCGGAAGCCAGGTACGTATTTCTTTTTCTGTGTAGAACCGACCTTTGACGTTGATTAAAAAAGTGTCTAACGCCTTGCCCTCAATGACAAAATCCCAGGCATAAGAAAAATTAGATTTCTTGGAGGTCATGCCTCGATAGAGCGAAGTTTTCTTCCCGCATTGCAACCGCACATTGACGTGAGAGATGCTGTGGGGATAAGGCCGATCACCGATTTTAAATTTTAAATTCTTAAAGGTGCTTCTTACTAAATTACCTGGCGTCGACCAATTCAGGGGAGCAGGGGCGCGGTAAAAAATCAGCTCCAGCTCATTCCCCAAAGAGGGAACTGCCAGAAGCAAAGTTATGATGGCACAAAAACTCTTTAAAAATCCCCGCATGAGCCCGAGTATTTATGAGGGCAGTCGGAGGCGCCAGTCGTTCTGTTAAAGATCAGGCGCAGGTTGCAGGCTTTTAAGCGGGATAAGAACACTCCGTGAACGGAGTCTCTAGAATAGAAACACGCGTTAACATCGGCAGGGCGGGGAGTGCGCGGTCATAAACCCATTTTGCCAAAAGTTCTGACGTGGGATTTTCCAAGCCATCAACTTCGTTTAAAACGCGGTGATCGATTTTTTCTAATAGCGGCTTCATCTTGGCTTGAATGTCATTATAGTCAATCACCCAACCAATTTTGGGATCTAGATTTCCCACTAAAGTCAGGATGATCTTAAAGCTATGCCCATGCATACGAGAACAAGGGTGCTCTTTCGGTAAGTGCGGCAAGAAACGGGCTGATTCAATTTGAAAATGCTGCTTCAGTTCGAATTTCATGTTATTCATATAAGCACTTTGAGGTGACTATGTCCACGACCACATTGCATTTGGCTAAGCAGAATTTCAAATTTTCCGCGGCTCACTTCCTGATCTTTGATGAAACCCATGCCGAGCGTCTGCATGGACACAACTATCAGGTGCGTGTGGACATTAAGACTCCGGTAGAGTCAGATCTTCATGCGGATGGTTACTTTATGGACTTTAACGTTTTTAAGAAATTCATCAAGGCGCGCCTGGATCAATGGGACGAGATTGTTCTTTTGCCAAAGCAGCATCCCGACATGAAGTTTAAAGAAACCGCCAAAGGCTTAGAGGTTACGTTTCGTGACCGTTTTTATGTTTTTCCGCTCAGTGAGGTTTTGCTATTGCCGGTGACAAACACCAGTGTGGAACAACTTTCAAGATTGTTGGCTGAAGAATTCTATAAAGAATTTGAACAATATGGGGTCAGACAAGTGCGAGTCTACGTCGCAGAAACCCAAGGGCAGGGGGCTTCCACCGTCGTTCCCTCTAAGGCTTAAGTTTCCCGCGGCGAACTTCATCCAGAGTAAGTTCACGTACGATGCGGTAGCGCCAGAAACAGATGCGACCGCCTTCGTTTAATTTTAGCATCAGTCTTTCCTCGGTAAGATCGGGACTGCCGTCGCAGTCGATGTGGGCAAAGTCGGCAAAAGCATCGACACGGTTCACAGACCATGAGTAGGGCGCTTTGTTCTTATTGTAAAAGGCACGATTAAAGCCACCCGATCCCAACTCGATGCCGGCCACCAAAATCTTTTCTAAGGCAGGATTTTGAATCTGCTCTCGAGCTGTTTTGATCTGAGCCTCATCTTCAAAACCGACAACAAAAGCTTCGTCGGCCTGCGCATCTTTCGTTGAAACTAAGAAGTAAGTTTTCTTCGTTGAAGGGTCCAGGTGGGCAGGTTCCAAAGTCACGGCTGGACTTGGCTTTTCCACGCCATTGGCATCAAAGAACAACAGTGAATGAACGCGCTCTAAGCCTTGCACTTCAATGCGCGCGACATTTTGTTGAAAACTCCATTTAAAGCTTTCCGTATCATAATAGCTCTGAAGTGAAATCGACTTTTCTGCGATCAAAGATCCTAGTTTGTTAAAGGCTCTCAATTGAACAGAGTTCGACTTTAAGAAAAGGTTTAACAAATGCATCTTCACGGATTTCGTGTTGGCTGGCAGGTAATGAGAAGCCGAAGGGCCTACATTCGAAGTTAAAGGAGTACTTGCACTTTCTTCGCAGGCAACACTGACTTGTAGACTCTTCGAGAAGTACTTGAAGGAGGCGGCCATCCTTGTGGGCAGAAATTCAGTTCCACGAATTTTAATCTGAGATTTTGCTTCAACATCATAGTGAAGCTCTTGGATTTCCTGATCAAAGCGCGTTTGAGTCCAGATGCGCTCTGGCTCAGCAGACTTGTTATTTACAAAGACAGTTAAGTGTTCGGGAGCACAGTAAGCCGGAAGATAGACCACTTCCGAAGCTTGTGCAGAGAGGCTCAAAGTCAGGATCGCGGCGCTCATACTCAAAGAAGTCTTAATACTAAAATCCATATAGACTTCAGATCGGTCTTGGTCTGTGAAACTTAACCTTTGGTCTTAAAAACAAGACCATGGTGGGGCTCATATTTATACCGGTTTACGAGGGGAAATTGATGTTGGTTCTCATTTTGTTTTCAATTGGTCCGCAGGGGGTTAAAGAACTTCCTTTTGTGGGGGCATGCTTTTAACTAAGAGGCTCATTGATCCCAAGGGAAACTCTATGAACTTACTGGATAAATCATTAAAGCCAGGCCAGAAGGTCGAAATCACCGGATTCGCCGCAGACAATGTGTTCCGTGAGCGTTTACATGAAATGGGCTTAAGAGTCGGCATGTTGATCACGATTTTAGGTCGTGCTCCTTTTGGCGGGCCTCTTCTGATCCGTTTTAACACGAGTTTTCTAGCTTTGCGAAATGAGGAAGCGGCATGCGCACGAGTGAAACTGAACTAGCTGTTGAGCAACTTTCTATCGCGCTGGTCGGCGCGCCGAACTCTGGAAAAACCACTCTCTATAACTGGCTGACGGGTTCTCGTTTTAAAACTGTGAACTATCCGGGCGCGACGGTGGAGTTTTCTTTAGGCCATTTAGCGTCTCATCTGGGGGAGTCCAATATGATGGTCATGGACACTCCGGGCACTTACAGCCTGCACCCCAAAAGTGCGGATGAGTGGGTGACCTTAAAATCCATTTACGAAAATCCGAAAGTTAAAAAGATTGATGGCATCATCGTTGTTGTCGATGGGACTCAGATCTCTCGTCATCTGCAACTCGTGATGCAACTTCGTGAAACAGGCTTTCCTTTGATGGTGGTTATCACGATGTCGGATCTTCTTCGTAAAGAAGGTATTGAAATTGACATTCCTTATTTGCAAAAAACTTTGGGCTGTCCGGTTCTTCAATTTGATGGCTTATTAGCGGGCGGTCTTAAAGAGATCGTTGCTGAAGCTAAAAAACTTCATTGGACGAAAGAACCTTCCCGTCCGGTGCCTTGGTCTTTCGAGATTCAGGAAACCAAACTCAATCAGTGCGAACAGATTGCCAAAGAGGCTTTATCTCATAAAACAGATCATGCTCAAGAGCGTCTCAACCGCATCGTGGCGACGACTGAAAAGTTGGATCGGGTACTGCTGCATCCTTTCCTCGGTTTTGCTTTATTCATCGTTATCATGAGTGCCTTGTTTTCAAGCGTTTATTGGATGGCGACTCCATTTATGGATATGATTGATGGTTGGTTCAGCGTTGCCAATGAATGGGTGGCTGGGCTCGGGCCGGGTACTTTGTGGGCCGACTTCTTAGCTAACGGCGTGATCACGAGCTTTGCAGCTTTCATGGTGTTTGTTCCGCAGATCTTTATCTTGTTCTTGGGAATTGGAATTCTTGAAAGCACGGGTTATCTGGCGCGTGCGGCAACTTTGATTGATCGTCCGTTTTCAGCCTTGGGAATGAGCGGTCGTTCATTCGTGCCACTTCTTTCTGGTTTTGCCTGTGCGGTCCCAGCGATTATTGCGACTCGTAACATTCCATCGACAAAAGATCGCATGATCACGAATTTCGTGATTCCCTTGATGAGCTGCTCGGCGCGCTTGCCGGTCTATGCTCTTTGTATCGCGTTTCTTTTCCATGGCGAGTCGGCATGGAAGGCGGGATTGGCACTGGCGGCTCTTTACATCGGATCTATGTTCTTAGGAGCTTTGGCCGCAGGCATAGTGAGCAAATTCATCCCTCGTCAGGAGCCTTCATTGTTCATGATGGAGCTTCCGATTTATCGCCGCCCTAAGTTCCGTGTTTTAGTTCGCCATGCGTGGACAAGAACTCTGTCTTACGTGAAACGCGCAGGTCCCATCATCTTTACCTTTGCCGTCGTTATTTGGGCGGGATCGACATTCCCGAATTACCAAACAGAAGATGCTCACCAAAAGCTTGAAGAAAGCTACGTGGGTCAATTGGGTAAAGTGATTGAGCCTGTGGTTGCACCCATGGGGGTGGACTGGCGTGTGGGAGTCGGTTTAATTTCGGCCTTTGCCGCTCGCGAAGTCTTTGTTTCGTCGTTGGCCGTCACTTTCAATATCACGGATGGAGATGAAGACTCTCAGCAAGAGGCTCTTTTAACGCAGATGAGTACGGCCACCAATGCTCAAGGTGAAAAAATCTTTACCGTGAGTTCAGTGATTGGACTTATGGTCTTCTTCCTTATCGCTTTGCAGTGTATGTCCACGGTCGGTGTGCAGATCCGTGAAAGTGGCTCTTGGAAGTTCGCGGTAACGCAACTTGTTGCCTTTAATCTCTTCGCCTATGTTCTTGTAGTCTTGATAGTTCAAGGCTTAAGATTCATAGGCGTTCCATGAGAATATATTTTGATGTCAGCACCTTGAATCCGCAAAAAGTGACCGGAGTTGGAGTTTATATGCTTCAGCTCCTTGAGCACTTTTCTCAAGAAAAGGATTTAGAGGTTCATCCCGCCGTAAAGATTTCTCGCTATAAAAATAAGAAAAACATCGAATCCATTTTACCAGGTCGCAAAGCCGAAAGTTTTCTTCCTTTAAAGTGGTCCTCAGACGGTCTTTACCACGGTCCGGATTTCAAATTGAACGTGAAGGGTTTCTTGCCCCGAATCGTCACGATTCACGATATGATTGTCTTTGAAGAAAAGTACAATCGTCCCGAGTTCTTCCTGAAAGGCATTCGCGATATGACGAATGTTTTAAATTCTTCGGTGGATGCGGTCATCGTGAATTCCCTATTTACGAAAAGCCAGGTTCTAAAATACTTTCCTCAATTGGAAGATCGCCTGCATTTGACTTATCTGGGGTGCAATCGTTCGCGCATGGCGGGCCAAGGTCCTTCGCTGGGTTTGCCGGAAAAGTATATTTTATTTTTAGCGACGTTAGAAAAACGTAAAAATGTTCTGGGCGTGATTCGCGCTTTTGAGGCTTTGAAGGTTCAGGGATTTGAAGAAAAACTGGTGTTGGCGGGCGCTTGGGGATTTGGTGCTGAAGAAATCCAACGGGCTTTGGAAAGTTCTCCGTTTAAAAATGACATCATTCACTTAAACTATGTGCCAACGGAAAAGCTTTCTGAACTTTACCAGCGTGCCCGTGTTTTCTTTTTTCCGTCCTGGTATGAAGGTTTCGGAATTCCCGTTTTAGAAGCCATGTCTTTAGGAACGCCTGTTGTGACAAGTGCCGGAGGCGTCTTAGAAGAAATCAGTGGAGATGCTGCAAGTCTTGTAGATCCGGGAAGTCCGACAGAGATGGCGGCCGCCTTAAGTAGAGTATTAACGGATCAGGCTTACCGTGAAGCTTTGATTCAAAAAGGGCTGAAACAAGCCCCGCGTTTCACTTGGGAAAAGTGTGCGCAGGACACGGTCGAAGTGTATAAGAAAGTATTGGGGAGATCATGATTTACGATTGTTTTGCATTTTTTAACGAAATGGACCTATTAGAAATTCGTTTGAATACTTTAAACGAAGTCGTTGATCGTTTCGTTCTGGTTGAAGCCACTCGTACTTTCCAAAAGAAAGACAAGCCTCTTTTCTTCGAGCAAAACAAAGAAAGATTTAAGCCATTTTTGCACAAGATTGAGCATGTGGTGGTGGATCAATATCCCAACTTTTTTTCTAAATGGCGTGTTCCGAAAACCTGGGACTATGATGACCATCAAAAAGAACAAATTCTCCAAGGCTTAAAAAATGCGAAACCCGATGACGTGATTATCGTTTCGGATGTGGATGAAATACCTCGTCCTGAGTTGGTGAAGCAGTATGCGCATCAGCCAGGTATTAAGGTTTTTCAGCAAAAGCTTTACTACTATTATCTGAACTGCTTTGTAAAAAAATACCCCGAGCCTATTCCCTTAGTGAATGGCTATATGCCCTGGTACGGTACGGTGATGTTAAATTATAAAGATATCAAAACGATCAAAAAAACACGTCTGTATCGTGAAACTCGTCAAAGCACGAATGAGATCACCGTGATTCCGAATGGGGGCTGGCATTTCAGTTATCTCGGGGGCGCAAAAAAAGTGATTGAAAAAATTGAAGCTTATGCGCACAAGGAGCACAATAAAGACACTTTCAAAGATCCTAAAAAAGTGGAAGAAATCATCCGCAAAGGCGGAAGTCTTTACGGGCAAGAGATTGAATCTGAATTTGTGGCAGTGGATTCAGAATTTCCACGCTATGTGCAGACCCATCAAGCTCAGTTGGCGGACCTGATTTTAAATCCTGAAGGTTAAAGCGATTTATAGAGGCTTAAAAAAGCCTCTTGAGTGACAGGCCAATTGTGTTGGCTTATTGACCATTGCTGGGCCTTGTGACCTTGAATCTGGATGTCTTCGGGACGTTTTAAATAGTGGCGGAAAGCTTGCGATAGAGACTCGGCATCCTTAGGTTCGGCTAAAACGCCACGTTCGTTATGCAATCCCACCTGTTCAGGAGTCCCTCCGGCGTTCGTACCAATCACGGGTTTTGCCATCATCATGGCGTCTAGTACACTTAAAGAATAAGTTTCGTTGTAGGATGCCAGGGCAAAGACGTCTAAGGCATCAATGTAAGAGACATAATCTTTCTGAAAAGGGATACGGACGATGTGATCTTTGTAGCGCGGATTTTCCATGCGCTCGGCAATCCAACGACTTAATTCTTCGGACGGGCCTTCAAAAATAGGAGTGCCGTCCGAATTTTTTCCGATGATCGTGGGGTCGCCGACAATCCAAAGCTGTGTCTTCTCTAGCTCGTGGTCGTTCAAATATTCCAGGGCCTGAACAAGCTCGCGAACTCCCTTGCCCGGATCAATACGACAAAGAGTTCCGAAAACAATTTGTTCTACTCGCGCTCCATATTTATCGCGCAGCTCTTGGCGTTTTAGACCGTCGTGCTTGAAGCTCTCTGTCTTGCGACCATAACGAATGAGGTGCAGTTTTTCAGGAGCGATAGGGAAGTTCTTTTTCACATCTTCTAAAATATTTTCTGAAGAGCTGCACAAAGCATCCACTTTAGAAAAGAGCCACTTATGAACAAAATCCCTTTTCGGTGTCGCGTTCATGTAAAGGTTGTAGATGTGTTTAATCGTGGGAAGATTCCACTTCGCTAAAGCACAAGCCCACATATCCAAACGGGTGTGAGAGTGCAGGTGAGTGATGCCGTGTTCCTGGATGATGTTTTTAATCAGGCGAGCCGTTTTAAGTTTCGAAAGTTTTTTCTCTGGAAAAGGTAAAACTTCAATGCCTGATTTTTTCAGTTCTTCGGTCACACGCGAGTGCGCGGAACATAATACTTTTTGGAGAAGGCCTTTTTCCGCCAGCTTCTGAATCAGCTCGACGGTGTAAATTTCTAGGCCTCCCCAGGACAGAGAGTGAATACAGTGAAGGACTTTTACTTCGTCCATAAGGCTTTGTAGTGATTGATGGTGCGAAGAAGACCTTCCTCTTCAAACTTCACTGTAGGGTTCCAGTTTAATTCTTTTTGCGCTTTTGAGAAGTTAATCGCATAGCGGAAATCGTGACCCTTACGGTCTTGCACGAAGCTTAAAAGCGATTCGGATTTTCCCAAGTGTTTTAAGATGAGCTTTGCAACATCCAGATTCTGTCTTTCTGAATTTCCGCCTAAGTTATAAACTTCCCCGGCGCGCCCCGAGGTGAAGACTTTCCATACGCCCTCATTGTGGTCATCAACATAAATCCAGTCGCGGATATTCATGCCGGTCCCATAGATCGGAAGGGGTTGATTCGCCAGGGCCCGTTTGATCATCAAAGGAATGAATTTTTCTTCGACCTGTAATGGACCGTAGTTGTTAGAACAGCGAGTGATCATCACTGGCAGCTTGTATGTTTCAAAGAAAGAGCGGCACAAAAGATCGGCGCTGGCCTTTGAAGCACTATAAGGGCTGTTCGGTGAAATCGGCGTATTTTCTGTGAAAGCGGGATCGGACATCTGTAAGGTGCCGTAAACTTCATCCGTGCTGATTTGCAGATAGCGGAAGTTCGGATTTTTTTCAAAAAGCGCTAAGCTTTCTTTTAAAAGATTCAAAGTTCCCAGAACATTTGTTTCTACAAAGATGTTAGGGCTTTCGATAGAGCGATCCACGTGAGATTCAGCCGCGAAATTGATCACACCGCTGAATTGATACTTCTTAAAAAGCTCATCCATTTTGTGAGAGTCGCGGATGTCCAGGTGATAAAATTTCAAGTGGGGATTTGTATCCAGTTCTTTTTGAATATTCGCAAGATTACCTGCGTAAGTCAGAGCATCGACGATCACGAAGTCGTACTGCACTTTGATTTCATCGCGGCAAGCGACCGTTCTTACGAAGTTAGATCCAATAAAGCCAGCACAGCCGGTCAGTAAAACCGTTTGTTTCATAGTTCCTCAGAGATGATTTTTTCTAAATAGGAGCGATAAGAGCACTTAGGAAGTTCCGAAGTGATTTTTTGTAATTGCTCAAGATTAATAAATTTCATGCGATAAGCGATTTCTTCAAGGCAGGCCACTTTCATGCCCTGGCGTTCTTCGATGGCACCAATAAAAGCAGCGGCATCTAGAAGGGATCGGGGAGTGCCCGTGTCGAGCCAAGCAAGACCACGATACATCATTTCAACTCCCAGTTTACCTTCGTTGTGGTAAGACAGAATCAAATCCACGATTTCTGTTTCACCGCGAGGCGAAGGTTTTAATTCCTTCGCACGCTTTGAAACTGTGTTATCGAAAAGGTAAAGCCCCGGGATGGCATAATTGGATTTCGGTTGTTTTGGTTTTTCCTCGATCGACTTTACTTTTTTAGTCATCTTATCAAACTCAACAACACCGTAAGCTGTGGGGTCGGCAACGTAGTAAGCAAAAACACGTCCGTGAAGATCTGATTTTTTTGCCTTTTGCTCTTCAATCGCGCGACGGAAGAAATCCAAATCTCCATAGAAAAGATTATCACCTAAGATCAAGCATACGTGATCGTTGCCAATGAAATCTTCACCCAAGACAAAAGCTTCAGGAAGTCCGTTCGGCTTTTCCTGAATTTTATAGCTGAGCTTCACGCCAAATTGAGAACCATCACCCAAAAGTTTTTTAAACAAGGGTTGATCATCCGGTGTTGTGATCAGAAGAATATCTTTGATTCCACCTAACATAAGAATGCTCAGCGGATAATAAATCATGGGTTTGTCGTAAACAGACTGAAGCTGTTTTGTCATGACCCGAGTCATTGGATAAAGACGCGATCCTGCGCCGCCAGCTAGGATGATACCCTTCATGCTTGCCCCTTAAAGAACGAATGAATTTTTTCAAGAACCAAGGCTGCCTCATCACTGGAAAGGTCAGCCCACATCGGAAGACGTAACAGGCGATTGGAAAGATCGTCTGTGACTTTCATCGAACCCGACACGCGACCGTACTTCACTCCCGCCGGAGCCGAATGAAGTGCCACATAGTGAGTGGTGGATTGAATGCCAGCTTCTTTCAGGTAAGTCCATAAAGCCGCACGCACCTCAGACGAATTTAAAAGCAGATAGTAAATATGAGCATTCGCCTGGCACCCGCTAGGAATTGTCATGCGTTGCAAGTGGCCGTTTTTTTCAAGGTCCGCTAAACCTTGATGGTATTGATTCCATAAAGCCAAGCGTTTTGCTGTGATCTCTTTGCCTTCTTCCAATTGGGAAAGAAGAAAGGCGGCGGAAAGTTCCGAAAGAAGATAAGAAGAGCCTTTGTCCTGCCACGTGTATTTATCCACTTGGCCGTTCAGAAATTGCTGACGGTTCGTACCCTTGTCGCGGACGATTTCAGCTCGCGCCACTAGGCGGGGATCATTGATTGTTAGGGCTCCACCTTCACCACAAACGATATTCTTAGTTTCATGAAAACTGAATGCCGCCATATGGCCCCAAGTACCTAAGGCTTTTCCTTTGTACGAAGCAAAAATGCCCTGAGCTGCGTCTTCAACAACCCAAATGCCGTGTTGGTTTGCTAGGGCCATGATTTCATCCATCTTGCAACCCACACCAGCGTAATGCACCGGCATGATGACTTTAGTACGCGGAGTGATGGCCCGTTGAATAGCCGCGGGATCAATATTCATTGTTAAGGGATCGACATCGACAAAGACGGGGACCGAACCGTAAAGCGCGACGACGTTAGCTGTGGATGTGAACGTGAAGGAAGGCAGAATAACTTCATCTCCAGGTCCGATGTCAGCAAGCACCATGGCCATTTCAAGAGCCGATGTGCATGAAGGAGTGATGACGGTCATCAGAGTCGGAAGATTTTTATTAAACCACTCAGCGCATTTTTTATTAAAAGAGCCTTCGCCGCTTAATTTTTTATTGGCGATGGCCTGAGAGATATATTTCTCTTCATTCGAGCTTTTTGGCGGAATATTAAATGGGATTTTCATACCCCCTCATCGTAGCCTAAGCACCATGAGGGAGCAATGGATTAAAAACCGTCTGTAGTGCCCACTTTGCGAGTCGGGCCGTCATCATCAAATGGAATGACGCTCGACGCGGTCTGTGACTTTTTCCCCACGGGACGGGCTGGTTTTTCAGAGGATTTTTTCTCTTGGAATGAAAGCACTTTAGCTTCTTTTTTTGCAGAAGTTTTGTGGACAGAAGGCTTCGCTATAGGCCCCTGTGAAGAGCCTAAAATAACAGCATTCAGATTCTCGACCATCTTCTTCATATTCAAAGCCTGTGCATTGATTTCTTCAGCAGATGCCGCGACTTCTTCAGAGGATGCCGCATTGGATTGTGAGCTTTGATCGAGTTGATTCATGGCCCGGCTGATCTGTTGGATGCCCGTAGTCTGCTCACCGCTAGCCGCTGAAATTTCATTGTTCAGATCTGCGACCTTTTTAACAGAGTTTACGATGTTAGAAAGAACTTCGCCTGAACGATCCGCGATCGTGGATCCTTTTTCGACCTTCTCAACGCTTTCTTTAATAAGACCGTTGATGTCTTTGGCTGCCACTGCGGAGCGTTGTGCTAGGGTGCGAACGGCTTCGGCGACAACGGCGAAACCTTTTCCATGTTCTCCGGCGCGAGCTGCTTCCACCGAAGCATTCAAAGCCAATAAGTTTGTCTGGAATGCGATATCATCAATCACGCTGATAATTTCTTCGATCTTTTTAGAAGAAGACGAAATGTCACGCATAGATTCGATCAAATGATGAATCTCTTGCTGTCCGTGTTCTGCAGCGTCTTTAGATGATTGAGATAGAGCTGCTGCTTGTTTTGCATTGTCAGAGTTCATTTTTACCATCGAAGACATTTCTTCAAGAGAAGCGACAGTTTCTTCTAAAGAAGCCGCGGCTTCCGTAGAAGCTTCAGAGAGGGTTTGTCCAGCAGCTGAAAGTTGAGTGATTGCAGATGCGACTTGCGAACCCGACTCATCAAGGCCAGAGGCAATTCCACTGACTGTGTTTGAAACGCGGTATGCAATCCACATCAAAAGACCAAACATCGCGGTCGCACAGAAGCCCGCGATCAAAAGAAGAAGCTGAGTTTCAAAAACGCGCTTCTCTTTTTGCATTTTATTGTTCTCCAAAGAGCGCTTGTTGTACAATTCCATGTTAGTTGCAATTGCCGCTTGTGTGTGCAGAGCCAAAACATGCCATTCTCCGCCATTCATTGCGGTATGTACTTTTGCATTATCTTCCGGAGTATTCTTTTCGAGGCCGGCAATCATGTTCTCTGTAAGAGTGTAAAACTGTTCTTTGACTTCGCGAGCTTTGGCGTAGTTTTTCTGTTCTTCATCATCTAAACGAGTGGATTCGTAGTAAGCTTGACCTTCTTTAAAGTCTGCAAAAGCTTCTTTGGCTTTCTTGATAAAGTTATCGCGGGACTTTTTATCATGTTCATTCGCAAGGGCGGCCCAAATAAAATAGCCAATACGAGCGCGTTGCATACCAATGCGGCCAAGGCCATCCATGTTCGGGATCACGTCTGTGTAAGCATCCGTCAGCATGTCACCCAGGTGACTCATGGAGTTTAAAGAAATTCCTGTGAGGACACCGAAAGCAATCACTGGCAGCATTGCTGACAAGAAGAGCTTGCCGCGCAAACCTTTAAACCATGATGATCCTGACGTTCCTAATTTCATCTAAGACTCCCTGTTAAAAAAAAATGATTAGTACACCAATAGTCTTCTCGACGGGAAAATTGTGGAACTTTAAGTCTTTTGTAAAATGCGAGGTCATCGTATGGACGTAGGTGCGGTGCGAAACGTTAAAGTTATTTAATTGAATATGGCCGCACTAGGTTGTTACGATTTTTAGTACGTCTAGACTCAAGGAGGGGAAAGTCATGACAAAATCAACGCTTACGCGTGTGACGGCGGCTGTTGCATTGATCGCAACACTCGGCTTCACGCATAAAACCACGGACACAGTTTCTCTTTGCCACGGTTTCGTTCCAGAAAATGATATGAGAATTCCAGTGGGACTATTCACTGCTGGCGGTATCACAGAGCAGCAATTTAATGATGTTTTGGATCGTTTAGAAAGAATCTACAAAGCTGACGTTGAAAGAATGGGCGACACTTTGAAGATCAACCGCCTTTGGAAAGACGCGACAGTGAACGCTTCTGCACAAAGATCAGGCAAAACTCAGATCTTAAATATGTACGGCGGTTTGGCTCGTCACCAAGCAACAAATGTGGAAGGTTTCGCGTTGGTAGCTTGTCATGAGTTCGGTCACCACAATGGGGGCGCACCAAAAATTTCTGGTTGGATGGGTTCATGGGCGACAAACGAAGGGGGCTCTGACTATTTCGCGACTTTGAAATGTCTTCGCCGCTTCTTTGCTGAAGATGACAACGCCGCGATCTTGAAAGATCTTGATTTGGATCCGTACGCAGTGGCGGGTTGTGAAGCGCAATTCTCTGACGAGAAAGAGCGTTTGATCTGTTTAAGAACTTCTTTGGCTGGCCAATCTGTCGCTAATCTTTTCCAATCTTTACGTAAAGAAACAACAGCACCTAATTTTGGAACTCCTGATAAACGAGAAGTGACTCGTATGAACGATCAGCATCCAGACACTCAATGTCGTTTGGATACATACTTCCAAGGTATGTTGTGCGTAGCTAAAGAGAGCGAAGCGGTGAGCAACTCTGATTACAAGCAAGGTTCTTGCTATGCTCCTCGTGACGTTGCGGGTGTTCGTCCTCGCTGCTGGTTCTTTCCAGGTCGCTAATATTTTCTGACTAAAGAAAATGATCAAAGCCGGTGTTGTTGAAACATCGGCTTTTTTTACATGTTTACTCTGGCCCTCCATTGGCGCTATCGTGAAGCATGTCAAAAAAGAAAGTCATCCCGGTTGTTCTCATCGTTGTGATTCTTATCCTGGCCTACGTGGTCAAAGTTTTCTTGTTTAAAACTGAATTTGCTTATGCTGGTACGGTGGAAGTGACCAAGGTGGATATCCCGGCTCGGGTGTCTTCGGTGATTGAAGAATTTCCAGTGCGTGAAGGGCAGATCGTCGAAAAGGGTCAACAAGTCGTAAAGCTGGCTTGCGAAGACATCCGTATTTCTTATCGGCTTATCAAAAGCAGTTATGATCGTTCCAACAGTCTTTTTCGCAGCGGCGGTATTTCACGAGAAGCCTATGATCAAATGAAAAATAAAATGGACGATGTTTCCTTACGCCAAGGCTGGTGTGACATCGCGTCTCCGTTAAAAGGCACGGTGTTAACGACCTATTTTGAGCCGGGCGAAATGGTGCCTCCAGGAGCGAAGCTCTTAACGGTAGGTAACCTTGAAGAAGTTTATGCTTATTTCTATTTGCCTCACGATGAAATTTCTAAGTTGAAGCTGGAACAAAAAGTGATGGCTGAAGTTCCAGAGTTAGATCATAAAAGTTTTCAAGGCGTGATTTCCTATATCAATCCCGAAGCTGAATTTACACCTAAGAATGTCCAGACCCGGGATGAAAGAACGCGTTTGGTGTACGCCGTAAAAATTTACTTTAATAATCCCGAAGGCTTTTTAAAGCCGGGAATGACCCTGGAATGGGCCGCGGACGAACCGTGAAAGACATTTCTTTGAAAGCTGTTAATGTCTCTAAGAAGCTGAGACAAACCCAAGCTCTCAAAGGTCTTTCTATGCAGTTTGCCCCGCATCAGATTCACGGGATCATTGGGCCTGAGGGCGCAGGTAAAACCACTTTTCTTCGCCACATCATGGGTCTTTTAAAACCAGATGCAGGTGAAATAGTTTTTCTTGATGAAGACTCTCCGGTGGAATTTTCTAAGATTCGCGAACTCGTTGCGTATATGCCACAGACGCAAAGTCTTTATCCAGAGCTCAGCATTCACGAACATCTGGAGTTTTTTAAAACGTTGTACCAGCTTCCTGAAGAAGAATATAAAAACCGTCGGCAAAAGCTTTTGCATATGGCTCGCTTAGAAAAATTCACGGATCGACTGGCTTCGCAATTATCCGGCGGGATGTACAAAAAGCTGGGTTTGATCTGTGCGCTTCTGTCTTCCCCGAAAGTTCTATTGCTGGATGAGCCTACCAATGGTGTCGATCCTTTGAGTCGTCGCGATTTCTGGGAACTTCTTTACGAACTCAAAGAGCAAGAAGACATTCTTATTCTGGTAACGACATCTTATATGGATGAAGCCTTAAAGTGCCAACAGGTGCATTTGCTCTTTGATGGAAAAATGCTGCTTGAAGGCACTCCGCAAGAAATTCTAAAAGAGAAAGGCTGCAAAAGCTTTGATGAAGTGTTTTTGCAATACGACTCCTCTTTGGAGGCCTTATGAATGCGGTTGAGGTCGAAGGTCTTTCAGTCAAATTTGGCGACTATTATGCAGTGAATGATATTTCTTTTAAAGTCAGCAAAGGGGAGATCTTTGGATTTCTAGGCGCCAATGGCGCAGGTAAAACGACGACAATCCGAGTTCTTTGTGGGTTATTACTTCCTACTCATGGGAAGACTTGGGTCTGCGGCTTGGATGTTCTGAAAGACTCGTTTCAGGTGAAGCAGAAAGTCGGTTACATGTCTCAGAAATTCACGCTCTATGACGACTTGAGCGTAGCGGAAAATCTGGCGTTCACCGCTTCTTTACGAAAAATTTCGGATTTAAATTTTCAACAACAAAAAGAAAAGCTCTTAAGTTTTATTAAGTTTAAAGAGTCTGAAAAAAGTTTGGTTCGCGATCTTCCCGGCGGCGTGAAACAACAGGTGAGTCTTGTGGCTTCGCTGCTTCATGATCCTGAGTTGGTGTTTTTAGATGAACCGACGGCGGGTGTGAGCCCGGCCTATCGTCAACGCTTCTGGGCTTTAATTCGTGAGCTTGCCAAAGAGGGTAAGACTGTTTTCGTCACGACCCATTACATGGATGAAGCCGAACAATGTGAGCGTATTGCCCTGATGCGGTCCGGAGAACTCATCGCCTTAGATTCGCCCTCAGGTTTGAAACATAATAGTTTCCCCGATAGAGATCCGCACGTGGTCACACTGGAAGATGTCTTTATTCATCAGGTGGAGGGAAAGTGAAACTTCGCTCTATTTTAGCGATAGCGAAAAAGGAAGTTTTCCATATTGTGCGCGATCCATTCACCATGGCCCTGGCATTAGGAATGCCTGTGGTAATGGTACTTTTTTTTGGATACGCCATAGAATTCAACATGGATAAAATTGGACTTGCGGTCTTTGACGGAAATAAAACACAGACGTCGTGGAATATAGAAAAGACATTTACGAGCTCAGGCTATTTCGTTTCGGATCCCGTGCATAGTCCTGCGGAAGCGGTTCAAGCTTTGGATGAGGGACGGGTTCATGCGGCTTTGATTATGCCTCCGACGTTAACTCAAGATTTAAGGCCTTTTTCAACTGCGTCGGTGCAGGTTTTAATCGATGGCTCTGACAATTCGTCTGCGGGTTCTATCGCAGGTTATCTGGGTGGCATTCATCGGCGGGTTCTTGAAAATGAATTTGGAAAGATCAAGCCTCGCATTGATGTGAAAACGAGATTTTTATTTAACCCGGAATTGAACAGCCGCTGGTTTGTGGTGCCGGGCTTAGCGGCTGCGATCATTGCGATTCTTTCTATTTTGATGACGGCTCTCACCGTTGCTCGCGAGTGGGAAAATGGCTCTATGGAGTTGCTGCTGGCAACGCCCGTAAGACCGATCGAGATTATTCTGGGTAAACTTTTACCCTATTCTGTGATGGGAATGGTTGCGGTGTTTTTCGTTTTTATTATGTCTCAACTGGTGTTCTCAGTTCCCTTTAAAGGAAACTTTTTGGTGTACCTGTTAGCATGCATGATTTTTCTTAGTACTTATTTGGCGCAAGGTCTGTTGATCTCTGTCGTCACTCGTAAGCAGCAGCTAAGTATGCAGATTGCAATGTTGTCGGGGCTTTTACCGACAATATTGCTTTCAGGCTTTATTTTTCCTAACGAGCACATGCCGTCGTTCTTTTACTACGTCACGATGATTTTACCGGCGCGTTGGTTTATTAAGATCAGTCGGCAGCTGTACCTGCAAGGATCCAGCTTTTTAGACATCCTTCCTTCGTTTCTCGCTTTGTGCGGGCTTTTTTGTTTGATGATCCTGCTTGCGACGAAAAAGTTTAAAAAGGACGTCGAACCATGAAAACACTTTTAGGCTTTATCCGAAAAGAATTTTTGCAGACCTTGCGTGACCCTCGTATGCGCATGCTTTTATTCGTGGCTCCTTGTGTGCAACTGACTATCTTTGGTGTGGCTTTATCTACAGAAGCAAAGAATATCCGCCTTAGTGTTTTCGGAGCGCCGAACGACACCAGTCTTCAAGAGATCTACCGCAAGGCCTTAGCCTCAGGATGGTTTATTCCCGCGAAGACCTCGTCACTCGATCCTTTCGATCAAGTCAATAAAGGGGAAGCCGATGCCGTCCTCGTGGCTCCAACCGGTGGTTTAGATAAAAGCTTAGGCCGCGATGACGGGAAGGTGCAGCTTCTTATCAACGCCACGAATGTCACTCGTGCACAAAGTATTGAAAGATATTTTTTAAGTGTCGTGCAATCCCTGCACCCTCAACAGTCGCCTTTTCATTTTGACGTGCGGGTTCTTTATAATCCCGCTCTAAGAACGGCTTTGTTTCTCGTTCCCGGCGTCATGAGTTTGCTGGTTTGTCTTATCACGATTTTGCTGACCAGTATGTCGATCGCAAAAGAAAAAGAGATGGGAACATTTGAAACGCTGATTTCGGCTCCGATAAAACCAGAAGAAGTTATTTTTGGTAAAACAGTGCCGTTTGTGCTTTTAGGAATGAGTAACATTCCTTTGATTGTGGGAGTGGCCGTCGCTCTATTCGGAATGCCTTTAAGAGGCAGTCTTATAATCCTGCTTCTTTCGTCTTTTGTATTTGTGTGTTGTACGGTGGGAATTGGACTTTTTATTTCGACTGTCGCCAAAAACCAGCAGCAATCAATGATGGGAGGATTTCTCTATCTATTTCCGTCAGTGCTTCTTTCAGGGCTTGTCTTTCCTATTGAAAACATGCCCTGGGTTTTAAGAATTTTTTCTTACATCAATCCGCTGACATATTTCATCGAGCTTCTTCGTAATATCATGCTTAAAGGTGGGGATGCTCGGCTGATCTTATTTAATGTTCTTATACTTACCGCCATGGCTGTCTTTGTCATCACAGCTAGCTGGCGACGCTTTAAGGTCGTACTCGGGTAGGCCACAAGGATCTCCGCCATCTTCAATTTCAGGAATTGCGGGAAGGGGTTCGGAAGTTCTGGACGTTCTTTCAAGATCAATCTCAAAGATATCCAAAGTTTTTAGTGTATCCGACCGGCGATGCATAGAGAGGTGATAAAGATCTCCGGAGACCTTGCGCATGATGATCACTTCACCATAGCCGTATTGGTCATTAATAAAAGAAGCATAGTAATCACCTTTTTCGGAATATTTTCCGTGAGGCAACTGACTCATGTTTTTAGGAAGACCAAAAGAGCGGACCGCTTCTTCGCCATTAACCCATTGAGAAAAGTAAATAGAAGTTCCGTAAGTTTCAGGATGAATAGTGACTTGTTTGTTATTGCAAAGCTTCGCATCTCCCACAGAAGGATTCGCCGACTCATTTTTGCAATTCAGGATTTTATAGGTCCCACGAACATTTTCAAAAGTAGAAGCCTGAGAGTTGAGGCCAAAAAATACCAGGGCCGACAGGATGATGTTAAATTTCATAAAGACTCCTTTAAGAATCTTTTAGCGGATCCATCGCAGGAGTCATGTTTCTTTCCGTTAACCTACATAAACGATTTGTTAGAAATTTCTTTCAATTCTTATTGTCGTCCTCTTCTTGTCGCACAGTAACAAGGTGAGTCGTACGGCCTATCTGTCAAGGCTCATGAATCAAGCAGCTGCCGAAACTTCGGCAAGAGCCAGGATCTCGGCGAAAAGGCCTGACGGAGGCCCGGCAGCGTTCTTGAAATACGCACATAAGTTATTGAAAGCAGGTGGGACAGAGGCTGGCATCGACGGTGCAATATCAAGTCTCTGAAAACAAACAATCCTGGAGATTAAAAATGAAAAACCTTAAGTCCTTCCTACTTGCCGCATTCACTTTAGCTACATTAGCGAGCTTTGAATCCGCATTCGCGAAAGAAAGTGCCTGTAAAAATCAAAAGACTGTCGTTCTTGACGGTTATGTCACGATGACCTTTTGTGAAATACCGGCCGCTGGCGGAGTCATGATCGGGAATAACGATGACTTCGAAGCCGCGCCAGCAAAGCCCCGTAACTTTCAAAAATTCCAAATCGGTCAATTCACGGTGACGCAGCTTCAGTACAAAACAATTATGCAGTCAGAACCGTGGATGGCAAATGGATCGCCATTGACGTACGTGCAAGAAGGGGACAGCAATCCCGCAGTTTGGATTTCCTATGAACAGGCAAAACAATTCACGCGCACATTGAATTTAATTGATCCGACAGCCACCTATCGTCTTCCGACTGAAGCTGAATTTGAATACGCAGCTCGCGGCGGTACAAAGACGACATATTACTGGGGTGACGAGATGGACACTAACTTTCCTTTCTTCGCAGGCAACATCGGCAGCGAGAGTTATGCCCACGCAGTCGATTCCTGTCCTGTTCCTTACTTGAACAATAGAATGCCGGGCTACTGTGCCAATCCGTACGGGCTTTTTCATATGCTTGGAAATGTCTGGGAGTTGACTGAAGATGTTTACGTAAGGGGTTATGACAATGCGCCTACGAATGGGAACGAACCCATGAAAGGTGAGCCCAACGCTGTTCACACGACTCGCGGTGGAAGCTTTCTTGATGATGCGAATTTGATCTCTGCTACATGGCGCGGATATGCTCCACCGAACAAAGGCTATGGTGATACGGGTTTCAGAGTGGTTAGAATTCCAAAAAGTATGCGCTAGCAGAGGCTCAGTTTAGCGGGGGACAGTAAGAGCAGGAGGTTGTGAGTTTTCTTGCACCTTATGATTCTTGTGTCCCCAAATATAGCCCACAAAATAGGCAACGCAGCCTATAAGAGCGAAAATCATCCATTTTTTGATGCGACTGTACAGTAAAGCCTTCATTTTTTTGATTTTTACCCGTTGACAACGAAGGCTGGCAACTGTAATTTTGGTTTCTCTTCGAGCGCGGGAGTAGCTCAGTTGATAGAGCGATGCCTTGCCAAGGCATAGGTCGCGGGTTTGAGCCCCGTCTCCCGCTCCAAATTTTCAAGCTGTTTAAATTAACATTTCTTGAAATAAAAGAGCTTAAAATAAAATTAAAAACCCCTAGTGAGAAATTACTAGGGGTTTTGTTTTTTTATCCAGTCATATGTCGCCACCGCAGTCCATCTTCAAAACGGCTGAGTGACGTCAACACCACTAGAATCCTTCATTCTCTAGTTGCTCGCGGAAATCTTCAGGTACGGTGTCGATCCATTTTTCGCTAGGACCATAGTAATACTCCATATATTCTAATTCACCAATACGGCGGCCAGCGGTGTTGACATACGCACCGACAATGTAAGCTTCTGGATCTTGAGTGTAAGTAATAAATTCGGCGAAAATGTATCCCACCGTTTTCTTAGTTTGAGGATCAAAGACGCGATAGATAACAGAAGCATAAGAATCGTAATAGCCATCACCAAGTTCAAAAGGGATTTCAATTTCAGAAGCTGTTTTTTGAATCACCTTTGGAAGTTTTTGAAGGGTGGTGCGTTCAATGTTTTTTGAAAATACAGTGGTTTTCTTTAGGATCTCATCTGGGTGCTGAAGAGGAAGTTCCAGTTGTCGAGCAGAGGCACTTTGAAAGCCCAAAACCACTAAAGCTAAGAATACAAAAGTTTTCATAAAACGGATCATATGATCTCCTTGTGAGTGTTCTATTACTCTAAGTCGGTGCCGATAATACAATGCATCCTACGAAACAAATTATTAATTCCTGAGTTTTGAAAAAAAAGTGCGTCGCTAGATTTAGAGACGCACTTGCCGTCAGGAAACGCTATGAAATTCTTACCTGGAGGATGCTTTAAAACGAGGCTTGATAAAGAGACAGTCGTTGCATCGACCACTCTAATAGCTCTGTGACCTTCTGAAGATCAGTCTGAGCAGAGTCGGCGGGAAAGCGAATCTCGATCTGGTCGTAGCTTTCGCCTTCAATATCGGAAGTCTTGCAGATTCGCAGGGGAGAAGTCTCGTCCGCCCGGCAGTTCAAGGCGATGGTGCGAATATTCGCTTTGAATTTAGAAAGGTATCTGAAAGAGTTTTTTAAAAGTCTTCGAGCCGTTTCTTTCTTAAATTCAAGGTTTCTGTTTCGCTCTTCACGAAGTCTTTTTAAAGAGCTTTTATCCAGAACGTTTTCTTCTAATCCAGGAGCTTTTTCGGTCAGAAAATCAATATCTGACATATGCGTGTCTATTTCATCCAGACGAAGGAAGTCGGAATAGACCTCGGAGGTTTTCTTATCGGCGATCAACGTGATACTGGCTAGAGTCGACACTCCCGCAAGCAAGTTCTCGTTTTCAAGCACGTGCCGAAGCTCATGTTCTAAAGTGTCACCCAAACCACCTGTGCGATAAGAAAGGGCGGTCACGCTGAAGTAAAGAGAGTTTGAAGACGGTTCAAAGAAACCTTGTATCGGGCCACTCCACAACGGCAGAAATGGATCAAACACCATTTTTAAATTTTGAAAGCGGTCATCTGCCAGAACCTTCTCAAAGAATTGTCCATTGCTTTCACGGGATTCTGAAACCTCGGAGATGATAAAAAGCGGGTAAGAGATCTTTTCGATAAAGCTTCCTTGAAACTCTAAATCTTCTCTTTTCACCATTTCAAGTTGGTATTGAACACCGATAGATTTGAAATAGTCTTCCGCTGCATTTTGTATTTTGATGAACCAGGGCTGCAGATCTTTTTGGGGAATAAGTCGGCCATTGTAGCGCAGAACAAAATCGTAAAAGTCGGCTGTGAGATTGCTAAAAGGCTTCACCATTTCCAGAGGGTTGTTGGCAGAAGACACAGGGGAGGGCGGGGCGCTCTTTTTGGGCTTTGCATAACTTGTGGACAAGCCTGTAAAGAAAACAAAGCAGAAACCTAAGATGAAATATAGGAGCGTTGAAACGTGTTTTTTCATGACTTAACGGAAATGCAATCCAGAGACCTAAAAATAAAAAACGCCACTAACGATGACGTTGTGGCGTTTTGAAAGATGAAATTATGGCGAATCCTAAGATGACTGCTGTTCTGTAAGTTCAAAGAAGCTTGTTGAAAGCGCAAAAAGGGAATTTTTGCTCTCAGAGCTTTGCAGTTCTTGCATGATTTCCAGACGGAAAGCACGAATCTTCTGAGAGATCTCTTTGGCTTTATCGCGATTTGTTGGCACCAAAGTGCATCCCATGTCCCAGCGCTTTCCGCTGTTAGGAACCATCGCTTCAGAGGCTTTAGTCTGCATCTGGTTGTAGAAAGCGCGAGCTGCTTCAGAGGAAGGGGCATAGGTTGAGGAGTATTTGTTCTTGCTTGAAGTCCAAACGCCCTCAGCAGATTTTGTAACGAGCCCGACATTTTGCAAACGTTCTAAAGCCTTTTCCACTGTGTCGACAGGAAGGCCCAGTCGTTGAGACATGTTTTCAGGTGTTGCAACAAATTGATCTAGATTTAAAAGTTCTGCAATGGCCGTGTGGTACCAGTCAGAAATAATGGCGAACTGGTCTTCCCCGATTTTTTCAAAAGCTTCTTCGCGAGCTTGCACGCGTTTTAAAGCCATCTCGCGTAGAACCGCACTGCGAGCATGTTCCGAAAGTGCCAAGTCGACGAAGAAGTCTTTTTCCGATGGAGCCAAATTTAGTTTTACGGCTAGATTCATAGCGCGGGATTCAGAAAGACCCACTTTGCCATTTAGGATTTCGCTCAATCGTGAGCAAGGAACCTCAAGGTCGCGAGCGTAGGCGCGAAGAGAGTAAGACGGATTCTTTCTTTGTCTACGTTCAAGTTCTTTTAAAATATAGTCTCGATAGTGGTGTTTTGCCATGAGCGAGGGTGTAGACGGGAATTATTTGAGTGTCACTCATAGACTCGAAAACCCCCTCCATATTGTTCCAGAGTGTTCCATGTGCTTCCGTTGGAGTGAAATTCCTTCATGAAATAAACAATTTATGCTGTTCCATTTGTTGTAAAAATCTCCATGGGTTTGACCACACGAACTTAAGGCAGGTAATTCATCAATGACCTTTTCGTCCATTGTGGACAGGCACTGCTTTCTTAGGAAAGTCAGCATTGTTCAGGGTTTTTCGGTGACATAGAGTTAAGAACCTATAGTCTCGGGTGTGATATGAAGCTGTGTGGGTTTGTGTTCGTCATTCTTTTTTCCTCCTGGGCTCTTGCAAAAGAAAAACAGGTGCTTCGCTATGGCGTTAACTCAAACTATGCGATGCCTTTATTAGGATTGACTCGTCTGCCACAAGGGCAAGTCCTTCAAGAAGGCATTCTTAAAGATTTAGGTTTGGCTTTGGCGAAAGAGTTGAAGCGCGAGCCTCAATTCATTTTACTTCCCAAAATACGTGTCGCGGAAAATCTCAAAGCGGGCAGTGTTGATATTCTTTGCCATCTGAATGAGGTGTGGCAGCCGGCGATCAAGAATGACGTTTATTGGAGTGATGCCCTTTATGAAAGTCGAAATTTGATTGTGCACATTGATAGTAAACCGATTAAACGAATCAGCGACCTTTACGGCGCTCGTGTCGGAACGGTTCTTAATTTTATTTATCAGAATCTCGACCCCTATTTTGCAAAGAAACAGATCCTGCGCGAAGATACGTCGACGAACGAAAGTAACATTCAAAAAATTCTCAAGGGACGCATCGACTATCTAGTGATGTCGAATTTAGAGTTTGATTTCTATAAACGAATCTATCCAAATCTGGATGCGGTCGATTTAAATATGGATTCCGTGCAGACCAAGTGCGCCCTGTCGAAAAAGTCATCTATCCGTCAGGAGAGTTTCGATAAAGCCATTTTCAATATTCAAACCACAGGTGTTCTGAGGAAGATTCTAAAAGTCTATCAATGATCTAGGTGAGTTTATTTAACATCTCGTGGAGAATTTGTCGTTCCTTCGCGGTTAACGGACCTAAAAACTCGCTAGTGATAGAGGCATGCATATCTAACACTTTTTTAAGCCCCTCAGTTCCTTTGGGGGTCAGTTCAACAAGTTTGATTCGACGATCCACTTTGTCAGGCACTCGTCGCACCCATTTCATCTTTTCTAACCCATCAAGAAACTTCACCATAGAGGCTTTGTCGACACCCATGTCTTGACCTAAGGCAATCTGACTTGCGGGGCCATGAAGGTTGAGAAGCTTTAAGATTCCAATATGCGCAGTCACAAGTTTATGCTTCTCAAGTTCTTGTGAGAGCATAGTACGGTATTTCATGGCCGCTTTGATAAAAGAATAGCCAAAAGAGGTCTTTAACGCCGGGTGTACGCCGTTATAGCATGCCGGAATTGAGCCTGCCTCATTCTTTTTCAAAATCGACCTCCAATCGAAAATCAGTTGCTGTGGTTTTTAATACCCAATTGATAGTAGCACAAATGGTTTGCAGCGCAAACGGTTTTGTGTTACAACCAATACATAGTTAGGTGGCTTATGAATCATCTCAAATGGATCTTTTCTTCTTTAGTCTTGTTCGTCTCATTAGAATCTTACTCTCAAGGAATGAAACTCGGTGAAGCGGTGGACGAAGCTATGGCTCAGTCTCCAAAAGTTCAAAAGTCCGAGTCCCAATACAAGGAAAGCAGTTGGAAGAAGACCGAGTCTTACTCCGGTTTCTTACCCAGCTTGTCAGCCAACGCCAGTTATCTCTTTAACAAGAAGTATGCGTTGGTGGACGTGACCATGAATAACACTCCGTTGACCATTCCTCAGGTTGTACCCACGACAAATCTCTATTTAACGGCCCAGTGGTCGATTTTTGATGGTTTTTCAAGCACGAACCGCTATCTCAGTGCGGGGGCTTTTGAAGATTCCGCAAAGAATGAATATGACTGGACTCGCTTCCAGGTTGAGCGCGAAGTCGTCGTGCTTTTTTATAAGGCCCTTGCTGCCAAAGAACTTAAAGCAGTGGCAGAACAAAATGTGCGCGCTTTAAACGATCACCTTAAAGATGTTCGTCTATTTAAAAAAGTGGGGACTTCGACGAACTACGACGTACTTCGTGTCGAAGTTCAGATGAGCGAAGCGCAGTCGGAGCTACTCAATGCAACGGATAATGTTGAGGTGGCGCGTGCGCGATTAAGTGAGGCTTTGGGGCAGGATCAAGATGTCTCTGAAGTGGAAGGGGTGCTTCCACGTTTAAAACCGGAGCTTGTCGCAAAAGTGACCCAATTTAATTCGAGTGAGCGTAAAGATCTTCAATCCCTTCGTCAGAAAGCAGAGGGTTTTCGTTATCAGGAAGACTCGGCTGAAAAATACTGGGTTCCACGTTTGGCTTTGATTGGTCAATATCAGTACTACAACAATCGCAATGATCGCTTCGACGATTATGAAAACGGGTTTCGCGATGCTTGGCAGTACGGCATCAGTCTTACTTGGAATATCTTTGATGGTATGACATCGATCTCGCGTTCGAAACAAAGTATCGAGCAAAAATATCAAGCTGAAAAAACACTTCGTCAGGCGGAACTTAAAGCTAAACGCGACTTCGATTTCTGGAAGCGCAAGTATCTTTATTACTGCGCGGTTTTTGAAGCTCGTCAAAACGATATTGCAAAGTCTGAAGAAAGCGTTCGTCTATCACGAGAAGGACAAAAAGTCGGTGCAAGAACAAATACAGATGTTCTTGATGCGGAAGCAGAGTTGTACCGGGCAAAAGCCGGCGCGGTCAATGCTCAGATTGGTGCTATTGAAGCACTTGTAAATCTTGAGCTGAGCACAGGTCAAAAATTGGTTGATTTTAATTGAGGTTGAAAATGGATAAGAAGAAAAAGATTTTATCAGGTATTGGTGCGATCGCAGTTTTGGGTGCACTTTATTTCGTTTACGAACATTTTATGTTTGTGACGACGGACAATGCACAAGTTGAAGCGCACTCTGTGATGATTGCTGCTAAAGTCGGCGGTTACGTCAAAGCAGTTCATGTCACAGAAGGTTTGCGAGTGAAGAAGGGTGACTTGTTGATTGAACTTGATGAGCGCGATTACCAAAACACTCTTCGTCAAATGAAAGGCGAACTTTCTTCCTTGGAAGCTCGTAAGCGCGATTTAGAAAAAAACCAAAGACGTCTGTCAGAGCTTTTTTCTAAAGGCGTCGTTTCTCAGCAGCAATATGATGCTGCTTCCACTTCTTTTGCCGAAGCCAAAGCAAAGTTTGAAGCTTTGTCAGCTCAAGTGGCACAAGCTGAGCTGAACTTCGAAAATACCAAAATCAAAGCTCCTTCTGACGGTTTTATTGCAAAGAAGTCGGTGGAGGTTGGTCAGTTGGCGGCTCCGGGTGTCCCGCTAGTAGGGTTTGTCGATGCGGGTGAAAGATGGGTCACGGCGAATTTCAAAGAAACTGAAATCGAAGGAGTGCAGCCCGGTAAGCGCGTGAATATCGACGTGGATGCGATTTCGGGACGCAGTTTCGTAGGGGTCGTAGAATCTATCAGTTCTGCGACAGGCGCGACATTCACCTTGCTTCCTCCAGACAATGCGACGGGAAACTTCACGAAGGTTGTTCAGCGCGTTCCTGTGAAAATCAGATTTGAAAATGTGACGGCTGAAGAAGTGGAAGCTTTAAAAGCCGGTCTTTCAGCGTTCGTAAAGGTGCATAAGCACTAAGGTCGTTTTTTATGAAAAAGGAATCCGTACTGATTATTGTCGTAGCGGTGATGGCTTCGCTTTTGGAAATCATCGACGCCTCGATCGTGAACGTGGCCTTACCCTCTATGATGGGGAACTTAGGTGCCACGTTGGAAGACATCAGTATGGTGATCACGGGCTACGCGATCGCCAATGCCATTGTCTTACCAGTCTCTGCATGGTTGGGGGAGCGCATTGGTCGCAGGACTTATTTTTTAGGATGTATTCTTCTGTTTACGGGAACCTCTGTGGCCTGTGGTCTGGCGCCGAATTTAGAAACTCTGACCATCTTTCGAATTCTTCAAGGTTTGGCGGGCGGAGCTCTATTGCCCACATCTCAAACTTTAATCTATGAGCAGTTCCCAAAAGAAAAAGCCGGTATCGCCGGAGCGATCTTTGGTATGAGTGTGATGATTGGTCCAACACTGGGTCCCACGATGGGGGGATATCTGACTGACAACTTCGGTTGGAGATCTATTTTCAACATCAACCTGCCTTTGGGTTTGCTCGCGTTCTTCATCGGTGCCGCCGTGATTTTCAATCGTCCCAAAGAAGAGGGCCAGCATCATGAAAAACAAGAACTTGATATTTGGGGTCTGACTTTCTTGGTATTGGGTATAGGTTGTCTGCAGTTCGTCTTAGAACGCGGTGAAGCGGAAGATTGGTTTGCCTCACGTATGATTGTGGTCAACTCCCTGATCGCGGTCGTCAGTTTGCCGCTCTTTGTATGGTGGGAATTGCGCGTAAAAAATCCCATTATCAATGTGCGATTGTTCTTAAAACCTTTAGTGAGTAACGGCGTGATGTTGATGGCCATGGTGGGATTCTTCCTTTATGGAGTGGTCTTTATTCTTCCCATTTTCGTCGGCCGAACATTGCACTTGGATGCAACCCAGACGGGCATGCTCTTTATTCCAGGATCTCTTTTAACTGCGGCAGTCATGCCCTTTGTAGGTCGCCAGATGTTTAAAGGGACGAATCCGAAGATCTTAATTTTTATCGGCTTGGTGTCCCTGGAAATCTGTTTGTTTTTAATGACACGCTTATCACCTCAATCCTCAGAGCGCGACGTTCTGAACATGATGTTTGTGCGTGGATTCGGAATGGCGTTTTTATTCGTTCCAATCAACTCTTCGATTTTAAGTCAGTTCAAAGGCGTAGAGATGGGGCAGGTTTCTGGACTCTTAAATCTGGCTCGCCAGATTGGAGGCAGTGTGGGGATTGCTCTTATCGGAACTTTACTCACAAAGAACAGTCATCAAAACTATCTGGATCTCGCCGGAAAGGTTTCATTATTAAATCCTCAAACTCAAAGTGCGTATTACTCCTCAGCTTCAGGCATGGGCGTTAAAATGAGTGAAGGTTTAGGAATGGCGACGGGATCTGAGGCGGCGTTGAGAAGTCTTTACGGACGTATTCAGAACCAAGTCTTCATGCTGAGCTTTACTCAGTTGATGTTCCTGATGATGTTGATCTTTGCGTTGTCATTCATCCCTCTTTATTTCTTAAAGTTTAAAGAGAAGACAAACAAGGTCGTCGATGCGCACTAATTAGCGCAAGATGGAACTGAAAGAGGAACTTGCAAAAGAAACGGGCTTTTGCGTTTTAGCCGAAGCAATCTTCAAATAGCTCGATAGCAAAAGAGCTAAGAAAATGAAGAACCAATTGCTAGGTGATAAATGCAAAAGCATAACCGTCCATTAAGCCTTTCGGCTTTTAAGATAACCTAAGTAGTATTCGATACCGCTGGTTATACTCAAAATGACGCTGATCCACAAGACGCCGTAGCCAATTTTGTCCAAATAAGGCAGGTAAGGCTCTAAATTTCCAATAATTACAATCGGGATGGCCACCATTTGCATGGCCGTTTTCCATTTTCCGGCGGGTTTGGCGGCAATAATGATTTGATCTGCCGCGGCAACGGAGCGGATGCCCCCAATGAAGTTGTCACGCGCCAAAATGATGATCACCATCCAGGCGTCGATTTTTCCTTGAGCTAGAAGCATGGCCAACACACTGGTCACAAGGATTTTGTCGGCGATCGGGTCCATGAACTTTCCGAAATTGCTAACAGCATTGTACTTACGAGCGTAATACCCATCGTAGTAATCCGTGATCGAAGCCAGAATGAAAAACACAGCGGCAGCAATATTCCATGCCAGGGTGTCGGGCCACATCATTGCCACAATAACGGGCACGGCGAAGATACGACTGAGGGTGATTCTCATCGGAAGATTTTTTTGGAATTCGGTTGCTGTCATATCGTCCTTTGTTGATGCTTCTGCTTCAGCTACGGGCCCGAAGGCGCTCCGGCACTGCGACCTGCCGGTCGTTGACTAAAACTAACCGTTTAGACTAGAAATAATCAATGTTTATTCATCGTCACAAAGTGCAGTTTTACGAAACGGACTTGATGGGCATTGTTCACCATAGCAATTATCTGCGTTTTTATGAAGAAGCGCGGGTGGGGTGGGCACATGCGAAGGGTCTTTTGGATTACCAAAAACCGGGGTCAGCAAGTCAGTTTGCTGTTTACGAGACCCAGGTTCGACATATAAAGCCGACTTTTTTTGGCGACGATTTAGAAATTGAAGTGCAGGGGCGCACCGAAGGCAATCGCATCGTTTTGCAGTATCGCTTGCGGGGACGTAATAAAGAAATTTGTTCGCTTGCGAAGACCGTGCATGTAGCATTAGGACCGGACTTAAAACTACAAAGACTGTCGGCCGAGATGAAAGCCGCAGCGGAGAGTGACTCATGGACAGAAACCTGGCTTTAGAATTTGTACGTGTAACAGAAGCTGCTGCTTTGGCTTCAGCAACTTGGGTTGGACGTGGAGAAGAAAAAACGGCGGATAAAGCCGCGGTCGACGCTATGAGAAAAGCCTTTGATCACATTCGCATGGATGGCACCGTTGTCATCGGTGAAGGAGAGCGCGACGAGGCTCCGATGCTTTATATCGGCGAAAAAGTGGGTCACAAGACAGAAGATGCTCCAAAACTGGATATCGCTTTAGACCCTCTTGAAGGAACGACTATTTGTGCGACGGGTGGGCCGGGATCGATTTCTGTTATCGCTGTTGCGGAACAAGGTAAATTCCTGCATGCGCCTGACACATACATGGATAAAATCGCGTGCGGTCCCGGAGCAAAAGGTCACATCGACATTGATAAGTCGGCAACAGAAAACATCAAAGCTGTTGCAAAGGCTTTGGGTAAGTCTGTAAGTGAAATGACGGTTGTTATATTGAATCGCCCTCGTCATGAAAAGTTGATCGCTGAAGCTCGCGCTACGGGCGCGCGTATTAATTTGATCGGTGATGGCGACGTGTCTGCGGCGGTGTCTACGGGTTGGAATGACACAGGCATTGATTTACTCTTAGGTATTGGTGGTGCCCCAGAGGGAGTGATCTCAGCTGCAGCGATGCAGTGTTTAGGTGGAGACTTCCAAGGTCGTTTGAAATTTAGAAATGACGAAGAAAAAGTGCGCGCAAAACGTATGGGTGTCGCGGATCTAGAAAAGAAATTTACAATTGATGAATTGGCGTCAGGCCCTGTGATGTTTATTGCAACAGGCGTGACCGACGGATCTCTTTTAAAAGGTGTTCGTTTCATGCCAGGCGGACAAGCGAAAACGCATTCGATTGTCATGCGTTCAGCGACAGGTACCATCCGTAACATCGAAGCTCACCATGTTTTGAATAAGAAGCCTCAGTAATGGAAGGAAAGTTGTTCTGCTTTAATTGCAACAAAGAGATGGCCTTTGCCGGAGTCATCGGTCGTCGTGAGGAATGCCCTCATTGCCGCGCCGATGTTCACGTGTGCAAGAATTGCGAACACTACGATCCCAAAGTTTATAATGAATGTCGTGAGCCACAAGCGGATGTGGTTCGCGAAAAAGACCGAGCCAACTTCTGTGATTACTTTACTCCACGCAAAGGCAGTGGCGGCGGCATTGATAAGGCAGCGGCATTAAGGGCTGCGGCCGAAGCTCTATTTAAAAAGTCTTAGGTTGTTGTAACATAATCATTCGTGGTCTAGGTCGGCGTTGACTTGAGAGTCGTTGCAAAGACACACTTATTTTATGGCAAAAGCATCAACCACCGAAGTTTTCAATTGCACTCCCGAACAATTTTATAAAATCATCGCGGACTATGAAAAATACCACGAGTTTTTACCTGAGGTAAAACAGTGCAAAGTTCTAAAGTCTGAAGGCAATCGCAAGCTTGTTGAATACAACGTGCAAGTAATGAAGTCGTTTAAGTACAGTTTGTGGATGACAGAGAATGCACCTACAAGCATTACTTGGGAGTTTGCGTCCGGAGACATTTTTAAAACGTCTGTAGGATCCTGGAAATTGGAAAACGAAGCTGGCAAAACGCGCGCGACTTATTCGGTTGAAGCGACTTTCAGCATGTTTGTTCCCGGTCCGATTGCAAATGCCTTGGTCAGCGTGAATCTTCCAAATATGATTAGCAGCTATCACAAGCGAGTGAAACAGCTTTATGGCGTCTGATGATTCAAATAGAAAAGACGATAAGGACAACTCCGGAGACCTTAAAGGTCTTCTGGGTGACACTGTAAAAAAAGTTTTTACAGCCGGAGTCAGTGCCGCTTTCATGACCGAAGAAAGCTTGCGCGCCTATGTCTCTGAATTGAAACTGCCCAAAGAAGCCTTGAATCTTCTAATTCAAGGTGCCAATAAGTCTAAAGAAGAGGTCACCAATCGCGTGACAAAAGAAATCTTAGGCATCATCCAAAAAATTGATTTTGTGAAAGAGGCCTCCAAGTTCGCCGAGACTCATAAATTCAAAATCACCGCCGAAATCGATATCATAAAAAAAGAAAATACCAACAAAGACTCCGATCCCTCTTAATGACGAAGAAATTGAATTCTGCGGGATTAAGTTTGATTGAAATGTTAGTCGCCGTGGCGATTGGCAGTATTATGTTGGTGATGGTCGCTTCCATGTTTCAGGCGCAACAAAAAGAAGTGCGCTCCCTTCGCCAAAAGCAGGAAGTCATCGAACTTAAAAATCTGATGCTTGCCCAACTCACAAAAACCGAAGTGTGTTCATGGCAACTTAAAGGCCGCGTGATTGACGTGGCGGCTTCGCCGACAGCGGCAAAACCCTCCGAAACGATTTTGAACTTAAAAGAATTACGCCAAGGTGTAAACAACGCCTCAGCGATTGTAGCTAAAACTGGCGACAGCCTTCCGGGTTCCAGTATTAAAGTAAAGAGCATCACGTTCAAAGACATTTATCCGACAGGAAATCCTGACGAATACAAAGGTGTTTTTGAAATTACATTTGATGAATCTTCATTGGCGTATCCTCTTCGCCCTTTGCAAACGCAGCAGATCATCAAGACTCTTTCCGGTTCTCCAGATCGTGCCAAGATTATCGATTCGTGCGGGACAGTTTCTGCCTCCAGTGGATTGGGTGAAGAGGATCTTGATACGAGCGAATCCTTTGATGTTTATTGCGAATATCGATGGGTGACTTCCAATGGGTATAATGGCGGCTATGCTTCGTTTAAGGCGTCTTTAGTGACTTCTGAGATGTTGCAGTGGCAGGAAAAAGATCAAGACCCCACGCGCGTGTTTCGCACGAATAAGCGTCAGGCCATGGGCCCCCGATCCGGTGTCATTCGCGGCATCTATAAAGTCTGTCCTTAAGAACTCGACTTAAGGCGATCTCAAGTTGAGACGATTTTTCTCCGACAAGACGGACATGGAAAATGAAATCTTAAGCGTCATTTCAGTTGTGCTGTTCTGTTTGTGTTGTCACCAGTTCATTCGAACGGTGGTGAAACCAATTCCGCTTTTGGCGTCCGAAAGACCTTATGCGCGCGCAGCAATGCAGCTTGGCAAATTCTATAAGTCGATGGCTTGGGGGTCGATGACGGGGGCATTTTTATTGGGCCTCGTTTATTCGTTCACCCAAGTATTTACAACTCTTTAGTTCTCCTAAAATCGAAAATTCTGTGGCAGCCTTGCTGAAGGAGGCCTGCCATGAATACATTTTCCACAGTCAATCCTGCCACCGGCGAAACTCTAAAAACCTATCAACACACATCTTGGGAAGAATCGCAAAAAGCCATTCAAGGGGCTTGTGAGGATTTTAGCAAGTGGCGTAAGACTTCTTTCGAAGAGCGCGCCGTCGTTTTAAATAAACTTGCACAAAGTCTTCGGCAGCATAAAACGGAACTCGCGCAAATGATGAATGCCGAGATGGGAAAGCTGATCGCGGAAGGAAAAGCGGAAGTTGAAAAGTGCGCTGTCACTTGTGAATACTATGCGAAAGAGGCGGCTCACATGCTTAAAAATCAAGTGGCTGCTTCATCTCCTTACAAAACGGCCGAGGTGAGTTTTCAACCTTTGGGCGTGGTTTTTAGTATCATGCCTTGGAATTTTCCTCTGTGGCAGACGATTCGATTTGCAGCCCCCGCGTTGATGGCGGGGAATGTCATCCTATTAAAACACGCAGATCTGACGGCAGGAACAGCTGCGATGGTCGGGCAGATTTTTTCAGATCTGACATCGGGATATAAACTTTTAAGAAATATCCAAGTGGATCATGAAGTCGCGGCCAAAGTGATTGCAGATAAAAATGTGCGAGGGGTGACTTTCACTGGAAGTTCCAACGGCGGAAGATCTGTAGCGACCGAGGCGGCAAAGAATTTAAAGAAAATTGTTCTTGAGTTGGGTGGCAGTGATGCCTATCTCGTTCTTGAGGATGCCGATGTTGAAATGGCCGCGAAAACGTGCGTGAAGGCGCGTCTGGTAAATTGTGGGCAAAGCTGCGTGGCGGGAAAAAGATTTATCGTGCATGAAAAAATCGCGAAGGATTTTATTCAGCACTTTGTGAATGAAATGAAAGCCTCAGAAATCGCACCACTTGCGAGCAAAAAGTTCCAAAAGACAATTATCGAGCAAGTTGAAAAGCTCAAATCCTGGGGTGGTAAAGTCGTTCTTGGTGGCACAGCGCCGCAAGGTGAGGGAGCTTATTATCCTGCGACGGTGATCGTCTTCGAAAACAATCACCCCGAACTTCACGCCGAAGAAGTTTTTGGACCCGTGGCTTCGATCATTATTGCAAAAAGCACACAGGAAGCTTTGGATTTCGCAAACTCATCTCCGTATGGATTGGGCGGTGGCATCTTCACAAGTGACCTAAAAAAAGGCAAAGAGCTTGTGGAAAAAGAGTTGCAGGCCGGATTTGTCGTAGTGAATGATTATGTGAAGTCGGACCCGCGCATTCCTTTTGGAGGAGTGAAAGAGTCGGGTTATGGAAGAGAGCTGGGGCACTTTGGTATTCTGGAATTCGTGAATATCAAAACGGTGGCGGTGGCCGGGGAGTAAGAGTGAAACTAAAAAGAGCCAAGCAAGATTTAGATCATCACGTGTGGAAATTAGTAAAAACACACTCGCTGAATGAGAAAAAGATTTTGGTGGCTCTTTCGGGTGGGACGGACTCGGTCGCGCTTTTGCGCGTGCTTTCGAAAATTCATAAGAAAGAACTTTTAGGGGCGTGCTACTTTCATCATGGTGAAGATTCCAATCAAGAGTATCGCAAGGAAGCCCAAATCTTTTGCGAAAAACTGTGCACTAAATTAGGCATTGAATTTTTCCCTTTAAAATCGTCCGTCTTAGCAAAATCAGAAGCAGAATATCGCGAGCTGCGTTACGAAGCTTTAACCCGCCTCATGAAGGAACAAGGTTTTCAAATTCTTGCTACAGGACATCATCGAGACGATCTTTTGGAGACTCGACTTTTGCGTTTGATACGAGGTACGGGGTCCCAAGGATTTCAAGCCATGCATGTCCTAAAAGACGACAAGTTTCGTCCCTTTTTGGAAATCACAAAGCGAGAATTAAAAAAATATCTGCGCGAAGAAAAGCTTCGCATTTTTGAAGATCCTAGCAACGACAAACTGGACCCTCTGCGCAACTGGATTCGCGAGGATTGGTTGAAAGCTTTAGAGAAGCGTTCGCGAGGAGCTGCTTCGTCATTAGCTCGCTCTTTAGAAACCATTGCGCTTGAGATGGAAAATCGCGCTTGGGGAGATCTTTTGAGTCAAAATGAGGCTTATAAGACACAGGGCTTATCTCGGGGTTTTTATCTCACATTAAGCCCCTTCGAACAAAAACGACTGCTAGCGCAATATTTATTTGCTCTAGGAAAAAAAGATTTTTCGCAGTCTCATCTCGAAGAAATACAAAAGCGCCTGGACAAGTCACAAAAAGTGATCACATTCAAAGTCGGCGGATGCCACTGGGAAGTTAACGCAGAGCAAATTAAGGTCCAGTCCTGATTTGAGAGGTGTTTGTGACCCTTAAACCGTGTTACCCTCAAGGGTGACTTTAGACCTCGTTTGAAAGGAACTGAAATGCGCTCTACTCAAAAAACGCTAGCACTCTGGTTCTTCCTCATCATTATGGCTGTCTTTCTGTTTCAGGCCTATGAGAGTAAGCACCAAAAAGTGATTGCTGATTTTAACTTCTCGAAATTCACAGAGGCTGTGAAAGCTGGTGAAGTTGCGACTGTCACTTTCCGTCAGGACACAAGTGAAATTGTCGGTGAAATGAAACCGGAATTTGAAAAGAAATATAATGGAACTCACTTTGCCATTATCGGTAACACTCAAGATGAGGGTTATAAATTTCTTCAAGCAAACGGTATTACTCCAAACTACGAACGTGCTGACAACGGTGGCTTCTTCCAATCTTTGATTGTGAACTGGTTGCCATTGATTTTGATCGTCGCGATGTTCTTGTTCATCATGCGCCAGATTCAAGTCGGCGGTGGTAAAGCTATGTCATTCGGCAAAAGCCGCGCGCGCCTTTTAACGGAGCACAAAAATCGTGTGACGTTCAAAGAAGTGGCAGGCGTGGATGAAGCTAAAGAAGATTTGCAAGAGATCGTCAGCTTCCTCAAAGATCCAAAAAAATACACAAAATTAGGTGGTCGTATTCCTAAAGGTGTTTTGCTAGTAGGTCCTCCGGGAACAGGTAAAACATTGCTGGCTCGCGCCGTTGCGGGTGAAGCGGGTGTACCATTCTTCACAATCTCGGGATCTGACTTCGTTGAGATGTTCGTGGGTGTGGGTGCGAGCCGTGTTCGTGACTTGTTTGAGCAAGGTAAAAAGAATGCTCCATGTTTGATCTTCATCGACGAGATCGATGCAGTAGGACGTCATCGTGGTGCTGGTATGGGTGGTGGTCACGACGAACGTGAGCAAACTCTGAATCAGCTTCTTGTTGAGATGGATGGTTTCGAATCTTCTGAAGGTGTTATCTTGATCGCAGCGACGAACCGTCCTGACGTTCTCGATCCCGCTCTTCTTCGTCCAGGTCGTTTCGACCGCCGTGTCGTTGTGAATAAGCCAGACCTTAAAGGTCGAGAGCAAATCCTAACGGTTCACATGCGTAAGACTCCATTGGGTCCTGACGTTGAACCGTCTAAGATTGCTCGTGGTACTCCGGGCTTCTCGGGTGCTGACCTTGAGAACTTGGTGAACGAAGCGGCATTGATCGCCGCTCGCACAGATAAAAAATACTTGGATATGGAAGACTTTGAAAAAGCCAAAGACAAAGTCATCATGGGTTCTGAAAGAAGATCCATGGTTATCTCTGACGAAGATAAGCGCGTGACGGCTTATCACGAAGCAGGACATACGCTGGTTGGTAAAAAACTAACAGGCCTTGATCCAATTCATAAAGTAACAATCATTCCTCGCGGTATGGCGTTGGGTGTGACACAGACATTGCCTGAAAAAGAAAGCGTTTCATTGTCGAAACAAAAAGCGGAAAACATGATTGCCTTCTTGTTTGGTGGTCGTGCCGCTGAAGAAGTGATCTTTAAAGACATCACAACGGGCGCTGGTAACGATATCGAGCGCGCAACAGACTTGGCTCGCCACATGGTTTGCCAATGGGGTATGAGTAAGTTAGGTCCTTTGGCTTTTGAAAAACGTGAAGGTCCTGTGTTTTTGGGAATGCAGTACGGTCACACGCATAAAGATTACTCTGAATCAAAAGCGCAAGAGATCGATGCGGAAGTTTCTAAGATCATCAACGAAGGATACTCCACAGCGGTGCGTATCTTGACGGATTACAAAGATGCTCTTGAAAGATTGGCGAACGCCCTTCTTGAGTACGAAACTATCGACGGTCACGAAGTAGAAATGCTTGTGAACGGTGCGGCTGTTGCGGAGATTGAAAAATACCGTAACAACAAAAGAGATGGTGGCGGTTTAGGTGCTGTGGTGACGGCGGGTAAAAAAGATTCTTCGGGATCTGATCCTGTAGGCAACACGGGTCCTGTGACTATCTAGTATTCGCGAAGCTTTTAGTAGAACGTTTTAATAATTAGAGGCATCTTGATGTTGCAACAGTTTGTCGACAACTTGATATTTATCGTCCAGCATCTGCGCGTGCAAGATGCTGTCGATATGCTTCTAGTATGGATGGTGGTTTACCGGATCCTGGTTCTGATCAAAAGAACGGGCACCATCCAAATGCTTTCCGGTCTTGGAGTTCTAGCCATCGGGTACATCCTGAGTATTTGGCTAGAACTTTTTACGTTTAATTGGATCTTAGAAAAGTTCTTCTCAAATCTTTTTGTGATCGTGGTCGTCCTTTTCCAAGGCGAGATTCGCCGTGCTTTAGCGCACATTGGAAGCAATCCTTTCTTCAATGACGCCTCGACAATTCAAGAAACGCAAATCATCGAAGAGATCGCGAAAGGCATCATCTTAACTGCGCAAAAAGGTTTCGGCGCCTTGGTGGTGGTTGAGCGTGAAATCGTGATCGACTATCACATTGAATTTGGAACGGAAATGGATTCCAAAGTTTCAGCGGAGTTACTGGCGTCCATCTTCCATCCAGAAAGCCCCATGCATGATGGGGCGGTTCTTATTCGTAACGGCAAGCTTCATTCCGCAGGCTGTTTTTTGCCTTTAAGTAAAAATCCGGCTTTAGATAAAAACCTGGGCACACGTCACCGTGCTGCCATCGGATTAACAGAAGAAACAGACGCCTTGGTGTTTGTGGTTTCTGAAGAAAATAAATCTATCGGTATCGTACAAGGTGGTCACTTAAGCCCGAATGTCGAATTGGGCGATATCCGCAAGGCTCTTTATGAAACCTTCGGCCTTAAATACAAAGCCTTCTCTCAACAAGGGGAGGTTCTGTGAAACGTCGTTGGTCCAATATCGTCACCGAAAATTTCAGCTATAAAGTGGTCGCACTTTTTATCTCTTTGATTTTGTGGCTGACCATACTAGGACGTCGTGACTTTGTTCTTAGTAAGAACATCGATGTTGAGCTTATCACAGCTCCAGGGACGCAGGTCGTAGCGCAGACAACAGACCACATCAAAGTAAAAGTTTCTGGGCCGCGTTCCTCCTTGAAAAAATTCTTGGAGAGTTCCCTATCTGAAGCTATCACACTTGATATTTCACAAAAGGGTGAAGGGGTGGTTTATGTAGACATCCCTTTGAATAAGATAGAAGTTCCCCTGGGCGTAAGAATCCTCGGCGTGCGGCCTAATCAGATTCAAGCCGAAGTGGTTCCAGTGAGAGGTCAGACAAATGACGAACAAAAAGGTCAGTAAAGTGGAAAAGAAAGCAAAGCTTTTTGGTACCGACGGCATTCGCGGTACGGCAAATCAGTGGCCCATGACTCCGGATATGGTGGTTAAAATCGGGCAGGCAATTGGGTATCTCTTACAAAAAGAAACTCACGGTTCTCCGGCAGTGACACCTCGTAAAGTAGTTATCGGAAAAGATACGCGTCTTTCGGGTTATATGATCGAGCAAGCTCTAGCGAGTGGTTTAAACTCCATGGGTGTTTTTGTTCAATTGGTAGGTCCACTTCCAACTCCGGGTATCGGGTATTTAACTCGCACGATGAGAGCGGCGGCAGGTATTGTTATCTCCGCTTCTCACAATCCTTTCCATGACAATGGTATTAAAGTTTTCGGTCCGGATGGTTTTAAAATCTCTGATACGATGGAAAAAGAAATCGAACGTTTGGTGCTTGAAGAAGACCTGACGGAGTTTCTTCCTCCAAGTAAGGACATCGGTCGCACAAAGCGTATCGAAGACTCCCAAGGTCGTTACATCGTTTATGTGAAGGGCACTTTCCCTTTAGAGTACACGCTAGATGGAATGCGTATCGTTCTAGATACAGCGAACGGCGCTTCTTACAAAGTGGCTCCGTCCGTGTTCCAAGAGCTGGGTGCGGAAGTCATTCAATTGGGTGACGATCCAAATGGCACAAACATCAACGACAAGGTCGGTGCTTTGTATCCACAAAAACTTTCTGAAGCTGTGATTCAATATCGCGCGGATGTCGGAATCAGTCTTGATGGTGACGCCGATCGCGTGATCATGGTGGATGAAAAAGGGGAGATCGTAAATGGGGATCGCATCCTTGCGATCTGTGCTCTTCACATGAAAGAGCGTGGTCTTCTTAAGGGGAACACGTTGGTCGCGACGCAAATGTCGAACTTCGGTCTTGAAAAGCGCATGAACGAGGCCGGCATCAAGCTTGTGAAAACAGGCGTTGGTGATAAGTACGTCGTCGATGAGATGAGAAAAAATGGTTACAACCTGGGCGGTGAACAATCCGGCCATATTATTTTCTTAGATCACACGACTACGGGTGATGGTTGTATCGCGGCTTTGAGTGTTCTTGCGGTGATGAAACAGACCGGTAAAAAGATGAGTGAACTGAATCGTGTGTTTGAGGACATGCCTCAAGTGCTTATCAATTGCCGTGTGAAACGTCGTACAGAGCTTCATGAGATTGCAGGCTACGACAGTTTGATTGCAAGTATTGAAAAGAAATTAGGCGGCGAAGGCCGCGTCTTTGTGCGTTTCTCAGGAACAGAACCCGTGATTCGTGTTTTGGTGGAAGGATCTAATAAAACACAAATCAGTCAGTTTGCTGAAGAGATCGCCTCCTTCTTAGAAAAAGAGTTATCATAGTATGAAACATAAAATTCGTTTGGGTGTGAATGTAGATCACGTGGCAACTCTTCGCCAAGTGAGAGGCGGAACTACGCCTTATCCTAATCTTGTCGACGCCGTTAAAGCCTCGGTTAAAGGTGGCGCAGAACAGATCACGATTCATTTGCGTGAAGATCGCCGCCATATTCAGTTAGAAGATCTTAAAGTACTTTCTAAGGTGTGTCCGGTTCCTCTTAATTTAGAGATGGCTGCGACCGCGCAGATGGTGAAATTCGCGAAGAAATATCGTCCTGACTGGGTTTGCTTTGTTCCTGAAAAAAGAGCGGAGCTAACAACAGAAGGTGGCCTTGATGTAAAGAAAGGCTTTAAGAAGATGGCGCCGATGGTTGAAAAACTAGGGCGTATCGGGATTGAAATTTCGATGTTTATTGAGCCTTCCATCGAACAAGTTGAAGCGTCTTATGAAATCGGTGCGGATGCTGTTGAACTGCACACGGGAAAATGGGTTCTGCTAACGGGTGCAAAAAAAGAAAAAGAGTGGAAGCGCTTGGTAGATGCTGCTGTGTGGGCGAACTACTTAGGTTTGAATGTTCACGCCGGCCACGGTCTTGATTATCATCACTCAAAGCTGATCAATAAACTTCCCTTCCTTCAGGAGGTGAATATCGGGCACTCTTTGATTTGCTACGCTCTTGAAGACGGCCTTCAAGAATCCGTGCGCAAGATGAGAAAGATCTTAAAGTAATGTCTGAAGTTTTAAACTCCGAAAGAACAGTGAGAAATCTCGCTGAACTTAAAGAGTTCTGGAAAGAAATTTTGCCAGCTCTCAAAGATCGCTGCATTTTATTAATGAGCGGTGATGTCGGAGCTGGTAAAACCACTTCAGTCCAACTGATCGCAGAGATTCTAGGAATGCGAGATGTTCAATCTCCGTCTTTTGCGATTCACTTACGTTATGAAAACCAACAAGGCCAAGCCTTGGATCATTTAGATCTTTATCGCCTCAAAGACGACGACGATCTTGAAAGCTCAGGCTTCTGGGATCTTTTCAGTCAGCAAAAATCCCTGATCATCATCGAATGGGCAAACCGCCTGGACTACGAATACCTACCCATGAACTGGCAAAAAATCGAAGTCCAATTCCAAAAACTTTCCGACACCGAAAGAAAACTAAAAACCCACACCCTCTAAAAGGTGCCTGCTTCTTTTTCGGGTCTACACCGCATCAAAATGCCAAAAGTCCCCTGGCACCTTTTGGTTTGGGTCCGCTCAAGATTTTTTAGTTGTAGCCGTTTTTGTAGGCTTGTTCGAAGCTGGGGAAAAAGACTCTTTTCCAGACGGGAATATTGGCGGAGTCTTCAGGTGGAAGGACTTTTTTAAGTTCGAAATCACCGATGACATTGCGACCGACTTGGTTTTGAACTCGCATGCGGAACTCGTAAGGAATTTCTGTGCCTTTGAATTCGTTTGAGAAAATGCCGCGTTTGTTGTCGAAGGCTTCCTTAGAAGCTTTGCTGTAATCAGAAACAACGCGCTTATCGAATGGGTAGATAAAGTACATCGCTCCCCAACCCAGACGAAGCATTTCGATATTAATATCTTTTCCGTTTCTCAATAAGCGACCTAGAACACGGCCATGCTTGTCGACCTGACTGTCTTCAGAAAGAGTGAGGATACTACCTACAGGAGCTAATTTCAGTAAAACATCGCGGGCTTTAAGGGCCACGTCACCTTGAGTGCTCTTATAGAAATCCACTTCCGGGGTGTCGACTCCCAACAGGCGAACTTTGTACTTCTGTGAGTCTGAAACGCCAGTCGCCGTTAAGGTGTCGCCGTCATGAACGCTGATCACTCGGATTTGAAGATCGGCAAAGACGGAAAGGGGAAGAAGAAAAAATAATAAGAAGAGCGTTTTTTTCATAGAGAGAGTTTTAAAACTTTTACCTCTGAGAATCCAAGGATTCCCTTCATAGAGAAGAATTTCCTCTGGTGTATAAACTTATGACAAAGGTCTTCTCGTCAGAGGCCATTAATTGGTTATAAACGGTGATTCTAAAGATTTAAATCAACTCGCAATGAGGGCGAGTGATCAAGTCGGCCTTGATCTTAGCCCACTTTTTAGGAGAGCCACTCAGGATAGCTTCATCCACGAGCTTCACTGAATAACCGAGTTTGAGGGCGCCATAGGCTGTTGCCTGAATACAGGCTGTACCATCCTGCCCAACAATGTGGATTTCGTTAATGCCTTTTTCTTGCAAGATGCGATGAAGATCCGTCGATGCAAAAGTATTTTCCGTATTCTTTTGAAGAATCTGGGAATTACGAATTTCTAAGCGCGGATCAAAGATGGCGTTGGGGTCAGCGCGTAAGCCGGCGCCTTTAAAGAACCACTTGAGAACCCATTTTTCAGGACCCTTATCAAAGAAGTGCTGAATGTAAAAGACATCGAAATCTTCTTTCAATGCTTTCTCTGTCAGTTGATTGACCTTCGAAATGGCTTTCGCCGCCGCTTCTTCCGTTGCATTCATTTTCAAATAACAAACTTGCAGATCAATAACTAAAAGGGCTTTTTTCATAGGTAAATTTTAACTTCGGTTTTCAAAAAAATGTAGGGGCATCGGTAATTGATGCGGTGTAGACCCAAAAAAGAAGCAGGCACCTTTAGGCGGCGAGGCCTTTGACGAAATCAACAGAGAGCTTTTCGGCCAAGTTCAATGAGACCTTGTTGTAGGCGGCTTTTTCCGCGAAGCCCATCAGCATTCCTACCAATTTTTCGTTGATAATGATCGGAGAAATTGTGACGTGGTCGGGGATGCGTCCCTGATTCCAGTCTTCGAAGAACTTCTCGTTGATTTCATTTAAAGAAATGTAACCGTGGAAAGACTTTTGTGTTGAAGCCACGATGTTAAAAATACTTGGAGTGTGTAGAGGAAAACGCATGGATGTGTCCTTCATGCCTTGGAAGTTTTCGTCCCAAGCAAAGGCCGTCATTTGAGTTTCTTGCTCATCCAAAGTTAAAATCATCGACTTTTCAAAATGCACTTTCATTTCACTTAAGATCTGTTTCACTCTTTCGTTTAAGATCGCGGCATTTTTCTTTTTCATTCTTTCCAAAGCAAAATTCCCGGAAGCCACAGGATTGATTGTGGGTTTCGCTACACCCGCAGGGCGAGGAACGATTGGAATCGGCTTATTACCAAAGCTATCCTCAAAGGGAGGAGGCATCTCTGATTTTGGCGGTGGTGGCGGGATTTTCTTACCACCCAAAGCTTCATTCACTGCCACCACGACCGGCGCTTTTTCTTCTTGCACCACCAGTGGTTCAACAACGGGGGCAGATGTCGCTGCCGGAGTTAAAGCCACTTCGTCCACTTGAGTTTTTGGCTCGGAGCCTTCAGAAAATTCAACAACGATGGAATCGCTAGAAGCTTCTGCAGAAACAGGGGCTTCTGACGAAGGCGCCTCTGCTGTCGACAAAGCTTCAAGACGAATCACAGTCGGGCCGTCAAACAAACCGTCTAAACCCTCTTCTGATGTGTTTTGATCCAAAGAAAGAGGTTCTAAACTTGGAGCTGCATTTTCATTTTCAGAAACTGCTAAATCATCGAAGGAGAAACTGTCTTTAGGGCCTTGTTTTGTGACCGTGGCAACAGAGAAATCCATGCCTTCCGGAGCTTCTTCCGCAGGTGAAGCAGCGACAGGAGTAGTAGCGGTCGCAGGTATTGCTGCCGCACGAGGATGCAACTGTTCCCAAACCTGTTCTAGACTGTCAAAGTGCGCCAGCACTAAAATCGCCGAAGGTGTTTGAGGAAAATCCTGTGGCGGTTGAAGACAAGCTACGATGAGTGAGCCATCCCACTCCGCCACAGGCAGACACTCCGCAGACCACGGGTAATGGGTCGCCCACTTTGCGAACATTTCCTGGGAAACGGAAGTCTCTGTAAAAAATCGTGACTGAAGCTTTGGTAGTTTGTAGTGATCTTGTGCCCAGTTTAAATACAGCTCAGAGCTGAGGCGTTGTTCCTTCAAAGCATAACCCAACAGGCTTAAATTCGAACCGCTCTGTTCAAAAGATTCGGTAAGTCCTTGAAGTTGCTCTTTAAAATGTTCAAACCAGGCATGAATACTCATCTAGGGTTTTATCGGAATTTTAGGCCAGAACATTAAGAATCCGAGGTCTAGTCTAGCTTCGGTCGGAAAAAGCCCCTTTTTAAAGCACTTTAGGGGGTGTAGAATTTCCACTTCTGTTAACGCATTAGACGGCTCAAAACCGCAAATATTCTTAGAAGTTTTCAATACTTAAGAAGTATGCTAGTTTCCCCGAACTTATGAATCAAAGCCGTGTCTTTCATTATTTCGACCACAACGCCACAACTCCTGTGTGCAAAGAGGTTCTTGAAGCTTTGCCTGAACTTGCGCAAGCTTGGGGAAATCCTAGTTCCATTCACTGGGGTGGTCGTATGCCGAAGAATATTCTTCGTGATGCCCGTAAAGCTGTGGCAGATGCGATTCATGCAAGTCCTTTGGAAATTGTTTTCACCTCGGGTGGCAGTGAAGCGAACAACACCGTACTTAAAGGCCTTTTTGATTACTATCAAACGGCGCAATTCCTCACCGCAGAACAACGTCGTCGCACGCACTATATGACAACGACGGTCGAGCATCCGAGTATCATGAAGGCCATGCAGCACTTGCAGTCGTTGGGTGCGCGCGTGGATTACATTCCAGTGAATCGCCAAGGCGAAATCGATCTTGAATTTTATCAGGCTCACTTGTCCGAAGAAACAGCTCTCGTATCCGTGATGATGGCGAACAATGAAACCGGCACTTTGTTTCCAATCAAACGCATGGCTGAGATGGCGCATGCCAAAGGAGCTTTATTTCACACGGACGCTGTTCAAGGTTTTGGAAAAATCCCAGTTGATGTCCAAGAGCTGGGTGTGGACTTCGCTTCTTTCTCGGGTCACAAGTTTTACTCAATCAAAGGAACCGGGGTTCTTTACACGCGTAAAGGCAATAACGTCAGCTCTTTGATTCATGGTGGTGGTCAAGAAAGACATCGTCGGGGAGGCACGGAAAACACTCTGGGCATTGGTGCCTTGGGAGTGGTGGCTAAAAGAGCCTCGTTGATTCCACAAAAAGTGGAAACATTGACGAAGCTTCGTGACTACATGGAAAAAAGAATTCTTTCAGAAATCGAAGAAGTCACGATCACCGCAGGGGAGACGGCACGTCTTCCGAACACAAGCTCTTTGGTTTTAAACGGAGTGGATGGCGAAACCATGTTGATGTCTTTGGATATCAAAGGGTATGCGGTTTCCACAGGGGCCGCTTGTTCCAGCGGAAATCCCGAGCCCAGTCCGGTGTTACTCGCGATGGGCTTAACACGTGCGGAAGCGCAAAACAGTTTGCGCGTCAGTCTAGGTTGGGACACGACTCAAGAAGAAGTCGACGGTTTTATTGAAGCATTAAAGGTCGTAGTGGCTAGGCTACGATCACTGAACAACAACGAAGGAGATTCTTGCCATGTCTAAAGGGAGAGTCCTTGTTGCTATGAGCGGAGGCGTGGACAGTTCTGCCGCGGCTGCGCTCTTGGTCGAACAGGGGTACGAAGTTATTGGGGCGACAATGCAAGTCTGGGATTACTCGACTTGTGATATCGAAGAAGGGAATGGGACTTGCTGCTCAAGCATCGATGTGGATGATGCTCGCGCTGTAGCAGATCGTCTGGGCATTCCGTTCTATGTTTTAAACTGCGAAGCGAAATTCCGTGCGGCGGTTATCGATCCTTTTCTTAAAGCTTATCTTGAAGGACAGACACCGCTTCCGTGCGTGAACTGCAATACGTACTTGAAGTTTGATCACTTGGTTAAAAAAATGCGCGAGCTTGAGTGTGATTATCTGGCTACAGGTCACTACGCAAAAATCGTTTATGATGAAAATGGCAAAGCCTCTATTCACACATCAACAGATGATTGGAAAGACCAAACGTATTTCTTGTTCACAATTGATCCAGAGCTTGTTCCTAAGTTGTTATTCCCTGTAGGGGATATGAAAAAGCCTGAAGTGCGTGCTTACTCAGAAAGCCGTGGCTTGGTCACAGCTCGTAAGAAAGATTCTCAAGGTATCTGTTTTGTGGGTAATCAGGGGTATCAGAATTTTATTAAAGGCCAAGTCGATAAAACCATCCTGGCATCTAAAAAAGGTCTGATCAAACGCTATCCAGCCGGTGAAGTGATGGCTTCTCACGAAGGTATTCACAACTTCACAATCGGTCAAAGTAAAGGCCTGGGTATGGATCACCACGAAAAACTTTTCGTGATCAAAATTGATTCCGCAGACAATACAGTTTGGGTCGGTGACGAATCTCATCTGCATGCTCTTGAAGTAACGGTTGTTGATCCAAAACTTTTGGACGAAGTTCAAGATGGTGAAGTGATGAGTGTGAAGATTCGCTATCAGCACAAAGGCTCTTTGGCGCAAGTTTTCAAAACGGAAACAGGCTATAGATTGAAATTCCAAGAGCCACAACGTGCTGTGACGCCAGGACAAGCGGCGGTGTTTTATCGCAACAAACAACTGGTGGGGGGCGGATGGATCACTCTGTAAAGTATCAGGTCCACACCTTTGGTTGTAAGGTCAATACTTACGATACGGGCTTGATCCAAAAGAACTTGAATGCCCATGGTTTTGCTCCGGTGATTTCTGGAGAGAAAAACGCGCGCGTTCATGTTCTTAACACGTGTGCAGTGACGGCGGAGGCGACAAAAGAAGCGCTTCGTTATATCCGTCGTCTGAAAGTAAAAGATCCTTTCTGCACGATCGTGGTTACAGGTTGTGCTGCGCAAGTGGATACGGGGTCTTTTTCTAATCTTCCGGGCGCGGATTTGGTTGTTGCCAACTCTCATAAAGGATCTTTGCCAGATCTTTTAAATAAACACTTCCGCGGTGAACTTACGGAAAAGGTCTTTAAATCGAACATCTTTAAAAAAGAAGATTTAGAAGCGGGTGGCGGTATTGAGAAACACCACACACGCACTTTCTTAAAGATTCAAGATGGCTGTAATAGCTTTTGCACTTACTGTATTATTCCGTACGCTCGTGGTAAGAGCCGCTCTATTTCAGTGGCAGATCTTGTCAATCGCGTGAACGAACTTTACGCGGAAGGTTCGAGAGAAGTCGTGCTTACGGGCGTTCACATTGGTGATTACGAAGACGAAGTGGGCGGCAAGAAGTATGTGATGGAAGATTTGATCGAAAATCTTTTGGTGCGCACAAAAATGCCTCGTTTCCGTCTTTCCAGCTTGGAACCCGTTGAAGTTTCTGAAAGACTTTTAGAGCTTTATCAAGATCCACGTATGTGTCCTCATTTTCATATGAGCATTCAAAGTGCGAATACGGATGTGCTTTTTCATATGAAGCGCAAATACACACAAGATGATGTGGTGAAGTCTTTAAATGCGATTGCTAAAAAAGTGCCTGGCTCTTTTGTCGGTATGGATGTGATCGTTGGATTCCCCACAGAGACCGAAGAACAATTCCAAGATACTTACAATACTTTAGCGCAAACGCCTTGGACTAAAATCCACGTCTTTCCTTACAGCGAAAGACAAGGCACCCGTGCCGCTGCGATGGATGTGTCAGTTTATCCCCATGTTCGCGCCGAGCGCGCAGCTCGCTTGCGTGAGTTGAGCCTTTCTCGTTACTCGGAACTCGCGAAGTCGCAAATCGGTCAAACTAAGAAAGTATTGATTCTCAAAAATGCGGCTAAAGGTGGTCAGGGCCTCAGTCATGATTACTGGCCCGTGGAGATTCTAGGGGCCGAGAGCTTCATTGATCACTGGGCAGGACAAGAAATCGACGTGAAGATTTCGGGTTATGATCATTCCAATAAACAACATATGGAAGGTCATTTGTTAGGCGAGGTGGTTCCATGACAAATCTTGAAACGAGGCTAGGGTATACATTTAAAAACCAAGCCCTCTTGCAACGAGCTTTGACTCATAAGAGCTACGCCAATGAGCTTAAAAATGCGACTGAGCACAACGAAAAATTAGAATTCTTAGGCGATGCGGTCTTAGATTTAGTCGTCGGCGAATTTCTTTTTGAAAAGTTCCCGGAAGATACCGAAGGCGGGCTTTCAAAAAAGCGCGCTAGCATAGTGAATGAAGAAGTTCTTTCCGAACTGGCTCTTGATATGGAGTTAAACAAACTCATGCATCTAGGCAAAGGGGAAACACTGACCGGAGGCGCACAAAAGCCCCGACTTATTGCCTCTTCTTTTGAAGCCATCGTCGGTGCGATGTACTTAGATGGGGGATTTGAAGCGGCGAAGAAATTCATTCGCTGCGAATTCACGAAGCTCACTGAAAAAGTGTGCGGCACTGAAGATTTTGAACGAGATTATAAAACGCGCCTTCAAGAACTGGTGCAAAAGTCCCTCAAAGAAACACCTCGCTACGAGGTTTTAGCTGAAGAAGGACCGCCTCATGACCGACAGTTCTTGGTGTGCGTGAAGATTAAAGATGATGTTTGGGCCCAGGGGCGAGGGCGCAGTAAGAAAAATGCAGAGCAATCTGCGGCAAAACAAGCCCTGGAAATGAAGTATAAGGAGACGAATTAAAATGGGTTATAAAGCAGGATTTTTGGGATTGATCGGACAACCCAACGCAGGGAAGAGCACTTTGATGAACTACCTTGTGGATGAAAAAGTCTCTATCGTGTCGGCGAAACCGCAAACGACTCGCCGTCGTATTTTAGGTATTTGGAGTACAGACAAAGGACAGATCGTTTTTGTTGATGCTCCCGGTATCATTAAGGCTGATAAAGGTCTGAATAGCTTTTTGGCAAAAGAAGCTGAAGAAGTGATCGCGGATTCAGATGCTCTTTTGGCTATCGTCAGTGTTGATGAAGGAAAACCAGAAGATGCGGAAAAGATCTTAGATCTAGTTTCTAAAAGCGGAAAACCTTGGATCGGTATCGTGACTAAAGCAGATATCGAAGAAAAAGCGCACCGTGTTTTGATTCTTAAAAAGATGATTGAAGACCGTGGTGGTAAAGCCATGTCAGTTTCTGTTAAAGATTCTAAGGATGATCAAGAAGAGCGTGAAGCAATGTTGATTGAATTCCTAGAACTTCTTCCAGAGACACCGGCACCTCTTTACGACGTCGAACTTTTCACGAACGAAAATGTGCGTGAAATGGCTTCTGAAATTATCCGTGAGAAGTGTTTTGAATCTTTACATCAAGAGATTCCGTACTCACTGGCTGTACGTATCATAAAATTTGATGAAGCAGCGACACCAGTTCCAAAGATTTATGCGGAGATCATCGTATCTAAAGACAGTCACAAAGCCATCGTGATTGGTAAAGAAGCCAAAGTGATTAAGCAAATCGGCATGGATTCCCGCAAAGAAATTGAAAAACTAATGGGTGAAAAAGTATTCCTCGACCTTCAAGTCATCGCGAAGCCTGAGTGGTTTGAGAACAAAAGAATGATGAAGGAGTTGGGCTATGCAACAAAATCTGAAAACTGAGTTTGCGCCCAAGGTGGCCATTATCGGCCGCCCGAACGTAGGAAAATCAACACTGTTCAATATCGTCACGGAAACTCGTAAAGCCGTGGTGAAAAACCAAGCCGGTGTGACTCGTGATATTATCATTGAGCCTGTCGATATTTGGGGTAAGCAATTTGATTTGATCGACACCGGCGGTATTACTGAAGCCGGAGATATTTTTTCAAAGCTGATCCGTGAGCAGGTGACAGAATTTTTGCATTCTGTAGATTTGATCGTCGCGGTGATGGATGGTCGCGCGGGTTTAGTGCCTGAAGATCGTGACATCATTCGTGTCGCCAAACAAACAGGAAAACCTTTTCTTTTAGTGATCAATAAAGTCGACAAAGTTAGCGACGAAGAAATGGCGAAAGCTGATTTCTATGAGTTTGGTGTCGATATTATTTCGGCTTCTTTTGAGCAACGCCGTGGTCTTTCTGACATCCTTGAATGGGTGACAAAACAAATTCCGGATAATCCAGGAACGGTGAAAGAGGGTATGAATATCGCCATCGTTGGTAAGCCCAACGTAGGTAAAAGTTCTATCTGCAACGCCATCTTGGGTGCAAAACGCATGATCGTTTCTGACGTTGCCGGTACGACGATTGACTCTGTCGATTCTCCGTTTATCTATAACGGCAAAAAGTACACTTTGGTTGATACTGCAGGTCTTCGTAAATCAGCGAAGCGTGAAGAAGATCTAGAAATCATTTCAGCATTTAAATCTCAAGAGGCCATCCGTCGCGCTGATATTGTGCTCTTGATGGTTGACGGAACTATCGGACCTACGGATCAGGATGCGCGCATTATGCAGGCGATTTTGGAAGACCATAAAGGCGTGATCTTAGTTGCCAACAAATCAGATCTTGGTGGTAAAGAAGTTCCTGAATATCGTAAAACGTTCCGCGAACAAGTAGAACGCACGTTCCACTTCTTTAAAGATGTCCACGTCGTATTCACAAGCGCGAAGACGGAACAAGGTCTGGGTGATCTTTTTGATATGATTGAAAAGGTCTCTGATCAAATGAACTTCCGTGTTCCGACATCAGAGTTGAATGATTTCTTCTTTGAGACCATTCGTAAAGCTCCAGCTCCGGTTTGGGGAACAACGAATGTGAAGTTCTATTACCTGACTCAAACTTATCAACGTCCACCGGCGTTTATCGCCTTTGCGAATCATCCGGATGGTGTGACAAATTCGTATCGTCGCTTCTTGATCAAAAATATCAAAGAGCGTTGGGATCTTCACGGGATGCCGATTCGTATCTTCTGTATGAAGTCTCGTCGTGGTGGTGAGTAATGATGAAACGCGGCTCGTGGCGAACGCGCTTTGGATTTTACCTTTTGGCCATTGGCTCTGCCTGTGGTCTAGGTAATCTTTGGCGCTTTCCTTACGTAGTCGGCGAGAATGGCGGCGGAGCCTTCATTCTTATGTACGTGTTTCTGTCACTAGCGATTGGCGCTCCGATGCTGATTGCGGAATTGATGATGGGTAAAAACAGCCGTCGTTCCGTGATCGTCGCCACCCAGCAGCTCAGTCAAAAAGCCGGTAAAGGCTTTCGCTGGGCGGGACGCTTGGCTGTCATTCTCAGTATTGTTGTTCTTTCTTATTACGCTGTGATCAGTGGTTGGGTTTTACACTTTATGACCCAGTTCATGATTTCTCTTTTCAGTCCCCCAGAGATGGTCACGGCAAAAACAAATCTTGCGGCACTTATGGGAAACGGCTGGCTTCAGTTGATGTTGGCCAGTGCGCATTTGCTGATCACGGTTGTTGTCGTAGTAAAGGGTGTTCAAGAAGGTCTTGAAAAGTTCATCAGCTACACGATGCCGTTATTTGCAATTTTAGTGTTTGTTCTGGTGATGCGCTCCTTTTCTTTGCCTTCCACGCCAGAAGTTTTGCGTTTCCTTTTCTATCCTGACTTTTCAAAATTGACCTGGTCCTCGTTGAATCATGCCTTGGGACACGTGTTTTTCACTTTGTCTGTCGGCTTTGGAACCATGGTGACCTTTGGTTCTTACATGCGTGAAGAAGATCACGCACCCACGGCGGGCTTTCGTGTAACATTGGTCGATACGGCAATTTCATTAATTGCCGTGGTGATGATTTTTCCCGTGGCCTTCCAAGCGACGAATGTTCCTCTGACAGACCCGGCGTTGATGTTTGAAGTTTTACCGCGTTATCTTTTGGGAATTCGTGGGGGGACTCTATTTGGTCTGGCGTTCTTTGCCTGCCTTTACATGGCTGCTCTGAATGCCAGTATTGGTCTTTTAGAAGTTGTTGTTTCTAACTGGGTGGATGCACAAAAGACCATGGAGCGCGGTCGTGCCACTTGGTATTCGGGTCTTATCGCATTGGTTCTAACTATCCTGCCGGCGCTTTCAAGTTCGGTATTTAAAGAAGTTCGAGTTGCGGGCCGCTCAGTGATTGAGTCTTTAGATTCCTTATTAATCAATTGGGCTCTGCCGCTGGTTGCTCTTAGTATTCTGATTGCTTACAACATCGGAACTACAGAAAAAGAAAAAGAACTCAGCTTTATCGATAAAGAAAAGTTCGTTTCTTACACTATGTATCCGCATTGGCGCTTCACTTTGCGCTGGGCCGCACCTGCCGTGATCGTTCTTGGTCTTTTGATGCAGGTGATTGGTGTCTTCTTTAAATAATTAAATCGGCGAAGGGTGACCATCCACTCGCAGTTGGAAAAGAAAATACGGCGGAATGCACGCACCCTTCCCGCTGGATGTCTTCATGCAGATGTAGTCCGCACGACATGCAGTTTGATTGTCGCAGGCTTGCAAAGCTCCGGGGCGAGTATTCTCTGCCAAGCACTGTGAGAACGGGCGAGATTTCGCAAGACAGTTATTAAATCCAACAAGAACGGCGATAGCTCCGCAAGTTTCTCCAGGTTTTAAGTCTGCGCATCCACCGGAACACATGCCGCCGGGAAATCCCACGCGAGTGGTTTCGCAAAACATCCCAGAACCACAAGTGGTTTTTGCAAGCGGTTTTAATCCGTCCTTGTGGGCGTTGCGGGTTTGAGAAATCAATCCGGGCTCGCAAGGGTTTCCCGCAATGGGGGTTTCAGGAAGGCATTCTCCAATTTCAACATTTTTTTCTGGAGCGACAACGGCCGTGCATTTTAATCCTGCGGCACAAGTCCAAGCCTTGTATTCCGAAGAAAGGCCGCAGTGAGCATTTAAGGCGCCGGGTTTAAGAGGATCTCTTTCTGAAAAGGGACGAGAAGGGTCGGCTGTCTTTCCTTCTAGGAGCGCGGACCAATATTTTCTTCGACGTGGTATCTCATCAATCATATGGGGAGACTGCGAAGAAAAAATCGAGTTCGCAAATACAGTTTTTGCGTGATCGGTTCCTAGAAAATGAAACCCGGCAATTGTGCGGCCTTGGTGACAGCCAGCACAACTCATATCATTCAAACGACGACGGAATGACGAAGCTCCATAGATATGGGTCAGTTTGCTATAGTCGATATTCTGAAAATCTTCTTTCTTAAATACCGAATCAAAAGGCCGATTCGCCAGTCGATTCATTCCGTGAAGAGCAAAGGAGCTCACTTTGCGCGCTAAGAATTTTTCGGGAATATTTAAAACTCCCTTGTCGAGGGCTTGAATTTGTTCCGGCCTTAACAGCCAGCTTAAAAGTTCCTGTTTTAATTGCGAATTGGTATTTAAAGCGTCGACATCCGGTGTGTTTTCTAAAGGCGCAGGGATCCATTTGCCGTTATTGGCGACGTGATAAACGCGCATAAAATATTCTGCGTGTCCTCCCATGTCGCCACGAACCGTTGAAGGCCAGCGTACAGACTGCAAATTAAGTTCTAAGGATTTCAGTTGCGATTTTTTCGTCCATTCTAAAATAGTGGTCGTATTAATCTGGGTCCATTGACTCGCGATTTCTTTGCAGGAGTCTTTAAGGGGAAGCTTAAAGACCGCATTTGCCGTCATAGGAAGGCGTGAGTTTATCAGAACGCCGTTTTGGTTTTTTTCGTAAGAAAGGCGGTAGATCAAACGCAGCTCTCCGCAAGTTCCAGGATTAAAGATGGCGCGGTCCATGCGGTTTACGATGCCGACGAGCTCAAAGCGGGCGGATGAAGATTGAAGCCAGCGTACATCGAAAAGACGGTGACTGTACTTCATCGAAGGTCCGAGGTTTACATCTGCGGCCTGAAGAGCTTTAAGATCCGTTTCGAGGTCGGTAACTAAAGTTTTATATTCTGTCTGCGCGAAAAGATCCTTGTTGTTAGTAAGTTTTGTTGCGAATAAAACTTCTGAAAAGCTGACGCCCTGGACTTCCATGGATCGCAAACTGACCGGATCTTCGATGAGTAGTTGAGCCTGACTGAAATAGGAGGAAAATAAAGAGATAAGAAAAAGGATGTTTTTCATTTTATTATGCTTACCAAAGTCGTCTCGGGTGTCACGTTGCGAATTGATAAGTCTTAAAATAAAAAAGGCTCCGTATTCGGAGCCTTTTCATAAAACCAGGTTTAAACGGGATTAGAAGTTCATTCCCAGGATAAAGAGGAAGTTATAAAAGTCACCCGTGAGGTTTTTATCAAGCTTTTCAGAACCGTCCACGTAAGACTTGTTTTCGTCACTGAAGTTGACGTAGTGATAAGTCCCTTGAATTCCTAAGTAAGCCTTTTTGCGCATCAAAGGAATTTCTAAACCTGCACCGACATCAAAACCCATAGTGGAATCGCGCGAGAATCCATCAAGTCCCGAGATCGTGTAAGTACGATAGAATTGTCCAAGACCACCCAGGATGTAAGGATTTAAATCCGCAAGACCGCGAGTGACGTTTTGAGTGTTTAAGTAATACTTCAAATCCACATTCACTGAGGTGATCGAGACGTTCCCAGTGTAAGTTTTAGATTGGTTGTTGACGGTAAACTTAACGGCGTGGTCGCCGGTTTGAAAACCTAAAGTCATCGCCAAACGAAGATCAAAGAAATAGCTTAAGAAGATTCCGAAAGTAGGTGCTGCCTCGTAAGAGTCCGCAAAGTTCCCCGTGAAACCACGATAACCGCCGGCAAGACCAATTGTAAAGAAGCGCCCGTTACGGAAAAAGTTGATGTCAGCTTCTTCATCGGATTCTTCATCGAACTCACTGTAGTCCGTGAATGGGTCGTAAGCCTCATCTGGATCTACTTGCGAAAGAAGATAGGATTTGTGATCGGACTGAGCTTGCGCGAGATTTGGAACTGCCAATGCGCCCAGCAGGAAAGCCAGAAGTATGAACTGAAAAGTGGATGCGGTTTTCACAAGGTCCCCCTCTGAATATTATCGAATAAAAGAGGGCAAAACTTCAAAAAAAAGTATCAAAACGAAGTCCAGTCTTCGCTCTTTGTCTCACTCTGAAACATCCCTAGATTTTGTCGAAGTTATAGCGGCTCAGCCAACGCTTTTTCAACGGCATTTGTGATGCTGTCGGAAGAAGGTTTTGTGATCGAACCCCAGCGTTCAATCACCTCGCCACGACGATTGATGAGGAATTTTTCAAAATTCCAACCGACATCTTTGAAAAGAAGGCCCGGCTTTTTCTCCGTCAGGAATTGATAAACGGGTTGTTTGTCTTTGCCGCTGACCGGAGCTTTATCGAAAAAGGGGAAGGTGACGCCGTATTCCTTCTCTGCAAATTTTTGGACCTCGGAGTTTTCGCCCTTTTCTTGCTTAAAGTCATTGGAAGGGAATGCCAGAACGACGAAGCCACGATCTGCATATTTTTTGTACATATCTTCAAGTTCTTTAAGCTGAGGCGCGAACCCGCACTGCGAAGCTGTGTTTACAACGAGCACGACTTTGCCTCTGTACGTCGAGAAATTCACCTTTTTGCCTGAAATGCTGGGTGCTGAAAGTTCAAAAAAGTTCTTCGGAGCGTCGTAAGCCTGAGTGATGAAAGAAAAGAAAGTGAGACTAAGAAGAATCAGTAAACGCATAGGGACCTCCCGATGAGTTCCGAGTCTAAGAGGGGCTTTTTAAAATCTCAAGAAAAAGACCTTTTGAGGGTTTTAGATGCGGTGCGCACCTTTGACTTTGCGAACGCCTGATTTTCTAATCATTAAGACAGTTTACATACTATTTTGAGGAGTTTTGTTTCGATGGAGTTGGGAAGTCCAGTCATCTTGGTTTCGGCCTTTGGGCGCGGTCATTGGTTGGCGGCAGCTTTGGCGAAAGAGGGAATTAAAACGACTCTGGTAGACGTGTCGACAAAACTCGGCGTGTGGCCCTCAGAAGATGTTGAAGGTCCCTTCGGATTTTTCCGCACGGAAAGAATTTCTGAATCGCAAATGGAACGCCTGTATTCAGATGATCACTTCGAAGAAGTTCCCAATGGTTTTACAATGTGGCTGAAAGAAGGACCCTTTGAGTGCAAAGGTCCTTTAACGAAATTCAAAATTGATAAAGCGCCCTTGTCCTCGCACATCAAAGACTTCATGTTTTCTTCGAAGAACAGCAAATCTCTTTATAAAAATCTGGAGGCCTTCAGTTTTGAACAAAGCTGGCTTTTGCATCTTTCGCATCAGTGGGCCGGAACGACCTATATGCCGAATGCGCAAGGCGCGGCTCGCGGCGAGAATCTTCCACTTTTTTCTTCTTTCTTAGTTCGTCAGGCTACACGTAATGGCTTGGAAAAATCTTTTGAGTGGTTGGCCGCCAAAGGTGTTGAAGTCATGCGTCCCCAGCAAATCGTTGATGCTTCCTTTGGCGGAGGAAAATCCATCACGGGTCTTGAAATCTCGGGTGAGAAACAAGGTCTGTTTCGGTTGGAGCAAATTGTCTGGCTTTTGACGAGTGAAGAAACGTATTTCTTGAATGAACGCTTGGGTAAATACTTCTTCCCGGAAGGCGCATTAGAGCCCGAGTGGTGTTGGGTGCGCTATCGCGTGAGCTTACAACAGTGTTTTGAGCGAGATCATCTTCCGTCACACACGTTGGTGATGAATGATCTGCAGTCGCCATGGACACATGAAAATATGCTGATTCTGCAAAGAACGACTTTAGCTGATCAGTTTGATGTGTGGATGCGTATTCCCACGGTTCAGCGATTCAATAAAGAATATCTAACGGTTCGCAGTGATCGCATGCGCCAGCATTTGTCAGAAAGAATGTCCTTGTCCGACCCGCAGATTTTAAATTTCCCGCAAGAGTATTATTATACTTATGCGCAACTGGGTGCAGCTCGCTTCCCGGTTTTCGGCGACAGACAAAGCAGCCGTCGTGGGAAAGTTCTTTATAGCAATCTGCATTTAAGCAGTCCCGAGGAATGGCCTCACTACTCTTGGGGAGCCTACTTTGACCGCGACGAAATGATCCTGGGTCGTTTGACTCAATGGTGGAAAGAAAAACTCCTTAAAGAACAAAAAGAAAAACGCAGAAAGGAACAGGCAACGTGATCGAACGTTACACGCGCCCGGAAATGGGTCTTTTATGGCACGCCGACCATAGATTTGGCAAAATGATGGAAGTCGAGATTGCCGTTGCTGAAGTTCAAGCGCAGATGGGAATTATTCCTAAAGTCGCTGCAAAGTCCATCGCACAAAAATCACGCTTCAACGTCAAGCGCATCTCTGAAATCGAAAAAGAAACAAAGCATGACGTGATTGCTTTTGTTTCTAATCTTGCCGAAAACGTAGGACCGCACGGGAAATATATTCACTATGGAATGACGTCCTCTGATGTTCTGGATACGGCTTTCAGTCTGCAAATCCGTGAAGCCGGTGTTGTTTTGATGAATTCCATCACGACATTGGAAAAATCCTTAAAATCCTTAGTGAAAAAACACGCTGAAACTTTGTGTGCGGGTCGCACTCACGGCATGTTCGCAGAACCGACGACTTTCGGTTATAAGATGGCGGGTTTTTTGGCGGAAACCGAAAGAAACAAAAAGCGCGTGAAAGCGGCTTTAGACAATATGATGATCTGCAAATTGAGCGGAGCTGTTGGAACTTATTCCAGTCAGCCAGCTAAAGTGGAAGCGGCGGTTGCAAAAAAATTGCGCCTGAAACCTGAAACTATCGCGACTCAAGTGATCCCTCGAGATCGTCACGCTGAAATGCTAAACGCTCTGGCTCTTTTAGGCACCGGTTTAGAAAGATTGGCTGTCGAACTTCGTCATCTACAAAGAAGTGACGTCGGTGAAGTGACGGAAGGCTTCACAAAAGGTCAAAAAGGCTCTTCGGCGATGCCTCATAAGAAAAACCCGATTAGCGCTGAAAACATCACAGGCCTTTCACGACTGCTTCGCGGTTACGCGATCGCAGGATTAGAAAACGTGGCATTATGGCACGAGCGTGATATCAGTCACTCGTCAGTTGAACGCGTTGTTTTCCCTGATGCGTTTATCGTAGCGGACTATGCTTTAAATCGCATGAGCATCTTGTTGGATGGTCTAGAAGTAAATAAAAAGCGCATGCTCGAAAACATTGATAGTTCTCAAGGTCAGCTCTTTAGTTCCCATGTGCTGTTGGCCTTGGTGACTAAAGGAATGATTCGTGAAGAGGCTTACGCTTTAGTGCAGCGCCTTTGTCATTCTATGGGATACGGAGAGCATTTAAGAGACAAACTTTTAGTGGATGATCAAGTCCGTGCTCTGCTAAAGCCTAAAGAGATTGACGAAATCTTTACGGGTAAGAAACACAAAAAATCTATCAAAGACATTATCAAAAGAGTTTAAAAGTGAGCTATTGGAAGTACTTTAAAGAAAATGACATTATCGATGTGGTGGCTCCTGGTTACCCATCTCAGCCTCAAGATGTGGAAGGCTCGCGTGATTTTCTTTTAAGATGGAAATTGCAACCACGTATTCCGAAAGGTTTGATCAAGCCGCACTTTTTGCACGCCAATGATGATGAGCAAAGATTTAAGTTTTTAAAAGCAGCGATTGAATCTAAAGACTCGCGCGTGATCTGGTGTTTGCGCGGAGGCTATGGCAGCAACCGAATGGTGCCAATGCTTGCAAAGCTAAAAAAGCCCAAAGAGCCAAAGCTTCTTATTGGCCTTAGTGACATCACGTCTTTGCATACGTTTGTCACGCAAGAATGGGGATGGACTTCTTTGCATGCGCCGATTTTAGACCGTTTTGGAAGAAATCTGATTGCGCCGAAGCATGAAAAAGAAATGCATGACATTCTTTTTGGTCAAACGAATCAAATTGAATTTAAAAAAATCAAAGCTTTAAATGAAGCCGCTCGTAAGGTCAGAAACCTAAAGTCTAAAATCACGGGTGGCAACCTGACAGTGCTTCAATCCACCATGGGCACCCCTTGGCAGATCGACACTCGCAAGTCTTTGCTTTTTGTTGAAGATATTGGCGAGCGTGGTTACCGCATCGACCGTATGTTTGAGCAGTTTCGTCAGGCAGGTTTGTTCAAACAATGTCACGGCCTGATTTTAGGTGATTTTGTTGGCGGTGAAGAGCCTTCAACAAGGAAGAATAATTTTAAACAAGTATTTAAACGCTGGGCGCAGGATCTGGATATTCCGATGTTTCAAGGTTTGGAGTCCGGTCATGCCATGATTCAAAGGCCTGTTCCTTTTAACACTTCGTGCGTTCTTAATGTCGAGGCAGGGAAGGGTCATTTGATTATTCAAACAGGAGGGCGTAAATGAAGTTTTCAGTCCTTGAGAAAAATTTGATGAAGCAGCTTGAAGAGCGCATTCGCGACACCACTCCCGGGGTCATGGTGCGCGCTTATCAAGGGGGACGTATTATTTGTGACGTCTCTGCAGGAAATACATTTGCTTATTATGATTTAGCCAGTCTAACGAAGGTGATCTTCACGACGCAGGCGATGATGTATGCGTTTGAACTTTCTAAATGGAATTTCGAAACAAAAGTCGCTGATGTTCTTTCATGGTTTCCCCATAAAGAAACCAAAATTACAGAGCTTTTGACTCACTCTTCGGGGTTGGCGTGGTGGCTTCCTCTTTACCAAGAGATCAACACGCAATTGCCGGTTGAAAAAAGAAGAGAGCAGCTTCGCGAGATTCTGCAGGGACTTAAAATTGAAAAACAAGAGACCGCCGTGTATTCCGATGTCGGTTTCCTAGTTCTGGGTTTTATCTTAGAGAAGTTTTTCGATAAGCCTTTGCACGATGTGTGGGAAGAAATTAAAAATAAATTCTACTTGGGAACGACTTTAGAATTCCATCCCAACAATCAAACTTCCGTCCGTACGGGACTTTTTGCGCCGACTGAGGAGTGCTCTGTTCGTCGCAAGCTTATCCAAGGTGAAGTTCATGATTTGAACTGCTGGTCTTTGGGCGGAGTTTCGACTCATGCGGGGCTTTTTGGAAGCATTGATGATGTGGGTTGGTTCTCTCTGCACTTGCGTTCGCAACTAATGGGTATAGCCCGGTATTCTATTCGCCAGAAAACCGCTCAGCTTTTTGCTAAGCGCGCGCTTCCTGAAGGAAAAGGGGACTGGGCGATGGGCTACATGATGCCGACACCAGGATCTGCAAGCTGTGGCAGCTATTTTTCTTTGGATTCCATCGGGCATACAGGCTTTACAGGGACTTCGATTTGGTATGATCCGAAGATGGATATGAGCATCATCATTCTTTCAAATCGTGTGTTGTACGGCTCTGATAATAAAGCCTTTGGAAAATTGCGTCCTGAAATACATAATTGGATTGTTGAAAATTACCGCCGCAGTGGCGTTTAGTGCGGAAGCGCACAGAGTGCAGCGGCATCCCGCGCGAAAGCGCACAGAGTGCAGCGCCATCGGCGCGGAACTGGAGTAGCAAATGAACTTAAAATCAGGCAGCCACATTCACCTTATGGGGATCTGCGGAACGGCGATGGCATCTTTAGCAGGTCTTTTGAAAGATCGCGGATTTAAAATCACTGGCAGTGATTTGAATCCCTATCCTCCGATGTCCACGCAGTTAGAAAGCCTCGGCATCAATATTATGAAGGGATATAAGGCTGAAAATCTTCACCCGAAGCCGGATTTTGTTATTGTCGGTAATGTGATTTCTGCGAGCAACGAAGAAGCGCAAGAGTTGATGAAGTTGCAAATTCCCTACACATCTTTACCGAAAGCGATGGGTGAATTTATTATCGGAGACCGTGAAAGTGTAGTGATCTCGGGGACGCACGGTAAAACAACGACGACATCCATGATGTCGTGGGTGGCGGAAAATGCTGGTGTGAAACCAGGCTTTTTGATTGGCGGAATCCCCAAAAACTTTTCTCAGTCATTTAAAAATCCAGAGGGAAATTTCTTCGTTATCGAAGGTGACGAATATGACACGGCTTTCTTTGATAAAGTACCAAAGTTCGTCCACTACAAGCCTAAGCATGTGATTTTAACGTCGGTCGAGTTTGATCACGCGGATATCTACAAAGATTTGCAAGCGGTGAAAGACTCGTTTGCGCGTTTAATGACGCTGATTCCAGAGAACGGAACTCTTTTAGCCTGTGCTGAAGATGCAAATGTTATGGAGCTTCGTAAACTTGCAAAGTGTAAGAACTCTTTCACCTATGGCTTTGGCGAAAATGCTGATTTCCGTGCGAAAGTTCTTTTCCATAATGAAAAAGGCATCGGTTTTGAAGTTCATCACAAGGGTGAAATTTTAGGCCCGTATGCGATGCAAATTACGGGCGATTATAACATCCTCAATGCGACCGCTGTCGTAGCGATGTCGAAGTGCCTTGGTTTTTCTGAAAACCGCATTCAGATTGCTTTAGAGTCCTTTGAGGGTGTGAAACGTCGTCAGGAAATTTTAGGTGAGCCTGGTGGAGTGTTGGTTATCGAAGATTTCGCTCATCATCCGACGGCGGTTCGCGAAACAGTAAAAGGCATTCAAAAGAAATATCCGAACCGCAAAGTCTTTTCGGTGTTTGAGCCGCGCAGCGCGACTTCTCGTCGTAAGGTCTTCCAGAAAGACTATGTAGAGGCTTTCAAAGGTTCTCACGAAGTGATGTTAGCTAAAGCTTTTGATCAGTCTAAAATTGACGAAGAAAATCGTTTTTCTTCTCACGAGCTTGTTGAAGATTTGCGAAAATCCGGAGTGACGGCGGCGGACTTTGATAATGCGGATCAGATTGTTGCGGCCTTAAAAGCCCGTGCTAAAAAAGGTGATGTTATCCTCATCATGAGTAACGGTGGTTTTGATGGCATCTATGGCAAACTGATGAGTGCTTTAAGCTAAGTATTTTCCCTCGTAGATTCTCATTCTGACTCGACCCAATTACCAGAATTCCGTGGGCAGTTCTGCTCACGGAACAGAATTCATATTTTGCAAAATTGATCTCAGATGTGTCACTTTGAAATTCTTTGTGCGTGGGGCCCGTTTAAAATCTAGATCGCACGGTGACTGTTTAGAAGAACGTCAGTGTCGAACTTTTATGTAGCTGATATCATGGATTTTTTCATCGATTTACCCTCTCTAGTTTTCGTAAAAAAGACGATAATAGAGTTACGGGGGATACGGTATGAAAGGTCACTATTTTCTCATTGCGGCCGTGACAGCGTTTTCTTTAAACGCTTTTGCTGCTTCAGATGCGGATATGCGAAGTGCGAAGAAGCTTTATGAGCGCATGACAGGCGTTAAGGTCTCTTCTAAACGAGCGGAACTAAAAGTGGTCGCGGATCATATCGCAAATGGTGATTATAAAGCTGCGGCGAAATACATCACGACAACTCCGGACTTTCTTAATGTGCAAATCAAAAATCTTTCTTTACGTCTTTCCAATAAAGACGAGTCGGTGAAAGTAGGTTTTAACGATTTTTCAGCACTAATCGTGGGTGTGGTTCGTGACAACCGTGATTTCCGTGAAGTGCTGACTTCGGATTATTACTACGATGTCTCTGGTGTCGCAAATGACGATGATCCTCGCACGCGCTTTTATAATCAGAATAACTTCACTCCTGTTGAGACGGCCTTCTTGGATCTTACGAAGGTTTTGTCTTTTAAACCACGCCAACAAATGGTGATCACTTCGAATGACACGCCTTACATGCAAAAAGAAAAAAGCACGCCTGTTCTCACAGCGGCGAATCATCCGGATCCAGCGGGAGTATTAACAACGCGCACTTTCGCGGAAAGAAATCTAGGGGGCGGAAGCAACCGTCGCGCCGTCGAGTTCACGTTGAAGCAGTTCCTTTGTGTTTCCATGGCAGAAGCTGCGGATTCAAGTGCCTCGGATCAATATGTGGGAAAAGACGTCGAGCGATTCCCAGCGGGAGACTACAATAAATATTTAACTAGTTGTAAGAGCTGTCACTCCGTGATGGATGGTATGCGCCCGGCTTTTGCAAAAATGGATTATGGTAACTTCACAAACTCAGCAGCGACCGGAATTTATTCCACGACGCATGGAGATTTCTTTAATTCAAATAAGATTGCTACTAAATATTCGGACTATTTAACGAATGTCGTCACACCGGCAACGACGGTCGTGATCCCGGATTTAGAAAAAAATCAGGAAGAGTCGGACTACTATAAGACTCGCTATAACTTTTTAATCACACGTGGTTCAACGCCAGAGCAGGCGGCAACAACATTAAATGCAATCCTTAATACAATTCGTGATCCTCAGACAGTGGTTGAATTGATCGCGGATTATCGTGCGAAGAAACAATCTGACCTGAATGTATTCCGTAATAACCGCAATAATACGCAATACCACGTGGACTATGTGAAAGCTTGCTTGGCTCATCTAGGAAACACAGCTTTGACGGCACAGGTCCAGGAAGAGAAGTTCCTTCAGTGTAATCTGGATTCGAAAAAGGACATGTCCGTACTTTACGGTTACTACACAGCTGTTCTGACAGCAAGCAAGGTCAGTGCGAGTGAAATTGCGCGTCTTCAAGGAAAACTAGTAAATCGCGGGCGTCAGGCAAACGTGAATTTAATGGCGCCTTATCTTCAAGCCAAAGATCAACTGAGACTGTTCCCGCGCAATGTTTTTGATTCAGAGACCGGAGTCGCAACTAAGATGAACAGAGGGAACTATGCCTACGGTTTCACCGTGACTAGTGATGACTTCGTAAATAATGCCACATTAGGAAGTAAGTCTTCTTTCTTCGGTTGGCGCGGTTCAAATAAGACGGGTGGTCAGGGTGTGAAGGATTTTGGTCGCATGATTTCGGAATCCCGACGCTTCAGTCAGTGTATGGCAAAACGTGTGTATGAAAGTGTGTGCTTTAAAAAGCTAGATACGACTCAATATACGACCTTGGTGCGTTTAGGGGATCGTTTCGAAGCCTTGAACTACAACCTTAAAAGCCTTTATCAAGATATCGCCTTGGATTCAAGCTGCGGTCTCGTGAAGGAGCCTTAAGATGAACTTGAAGAAAAAAATCTCTTTATCCATTGGTATGACCTTTTCCTTCTTGTTTGTTGGAATGGCCTTTCAAAACTGTGCGGAGCAAACGGACTTTGCCAGCCTGGAAGCCGCAATGCCTGAGGGGCATTCGATAGACACTCCAAACTCAAAAGCAGAAAGCGCGATCGACGGTGCGCCAACAGATGCAAAACAAACCTTAGAATCTATGATGTCTTTATTGGATTTGAAACCCAATGAGATCAATCAGGCGGAAGTGAACGCCGAGGTGAACTATCGTCGTAATTTACTGGCTTCGCAGAATGATATTGCTTTGGTCAATTCGCCAGCCATTATTGCGATGACGTCCCTTGCAGCGGTGGTTTGTAAGCAAGCCGTGAATAAAGAGAAAAAGGGCACCCGCGATATTTTTAAATTTATTGATTTCACTAAGGGCCCGAGCTCTTACGGAAAGCTAGGGGCTCTAAACACTTATATTACGATGGTGGATCGCTTTTGGATGCGTAAACCGACGAGTGAAGAATTGGCTTTGTTTTCAAAAACGATTGATGAGTATTACAGCACTCTGAATTCTATTGCGATGGGGAACGCAGCAGAAACAGACAAGCTTGCGATCTTTATCTGTTCAGGAATGTTATCGGTGCCTGAATCCTACTTGTTGTAGGACGAGAGGAAATTGGGGGAGTTATGAAGAACGATAAACTTAAAAAAATTCTGGAAAACCCAAATGAGGCCTCTTCAGGACTGCGACTTTCACGTCGGGAACTCTTAGAAGCAGGTGTGCTTTCTTTTGCCGCACGCGTGGCTGTGCCGGGTGCGGTAACCTCTATCTTGACGATGGCTGAAAAAGCGGTCGCGCAAACAACACCGATGATGCCTTTTGTGACTTTAAGTCTTAGCGGGGGTGCAGCTCTGCATGGAAACTTTGTCGTGAAAGATTCCGGCGGCAGTCTTCTTAAGTCCTATTCGAAGTTGGGATTGGGTAAGGCTGGTTTTGCAACGGAAAGACTCATGGGAGCTGACTTTGCCTCTTCCTCGCAGCTTCACAAAGGTATTAAAGACGTCTGTTCCTCCGATGCTTTAGGAAGATCTCGTCTTGTGGCTTTATGTACAAATACGGCCAATGATACCAATGGTCAGTCGGCACTTCGTCCTTTTTATGATCTTTCAGGTCCGCTTGAAAGAGCGGGATTGGTCGGAAAAATTCTGCCCACCGTGCATCAAGGAACTGCCAGTGAAAATATCAAACCGGTGTTCAATGCACCGAACTCTGTACTTGAGCTTGCTAGTTTGGATTCGATGTTCGGCGCTTTGAATTACTCAAGCGTCTTAGCGGATAATGGCCTATTATCTAAGCCTCAAAAAGAAAAACTGAGTGGCTTTATTGGTAAAATGACTCAAGCTCAAGTAGCAAAATTAAATGCGAAAGATGACGGCATCAAAGTCGCTTTACAAGAAGCGGGAATTAAGTCGGGTGATATTATCAAAGCCGGTGGTGCTTCTGGTGTGGATCCCCGTAAGGATGCTTCAGCGCAAGCGGTTTACGGGATCAATGCCTCGACGGCGGCAAACAATGCCAACGCCATTACGGCGGGTGTCGTGTTTAATGCCTTAAACGGCAACGTCTCGCACGGTCGCATCACTTTAGGTGGTTACGATTATCATGCACCGGGATTAAGAACGGTGGCTGATCAGCGTGACTTCGCAGCCGGACAGCAGATCGGGCGTATGATTGAACTTGCTCACCGTATGAAAAAATCTTTATTCATTCTGGTGACGACGGATGGAGCTTGCGTCTCTGAAGAGTCTGAATCCTCAACAGCGATTTGGTCGAGTGATTATAGCTCGTCGTTGCAGTTCATTATCGCCTACCATCCGCAAGGAAAATTAGCCGCTACGGGAAATCAGATCGGACACTATCTTGCGGATCAAAGTGTCGATACGACGACGCTTGTTGGTTCTCGTCCGGACTATGTGGCGGCAGCCGTTCTAGCGAATTATTTAAGTCTTAATAAAAAGCTTGGAATCTTTAAGCAATTGGCTCCGGCAACATTGCAAAATGATGACGTAGAAAAAGTCGTAAAGCTGAAAGCCGCTTAAAAAGTAAGTCGACGTCTTAAGTTCGGGTTCGTAAGGGGAATGGGGAATTTGGGGATGAAAAGAACACAAGCTCTTAAAGTTTTAGGGATGGTATCTGGAAGTTTTCTTCTGGTGATTGCATTTCAAAACTGCGGTCAGAACTTAGGAGAAGGTTTCGTATTAGATACAAAAGCCGTGCAACTTAATTCCGGAAGCAGTCTTCCCGTAGATGATTCCTTAATCGATGACGAAACTTCGGAAGAACAAAGCACGGGCGATATCTGTGAGGACCAGCTTTACGCGAAATTCGGCGCGGGTTACTACGTGTTTTTAAAGAACAACTGCGCAGGTTGCCACAATGGAGAGCACGAAGCGCCTGCTTTTGCCTCTAAAAATTCTTTATCGTCTTATCAGGTTTTCCGCGACAAAGGTTATCTAGCGGTTTCCGCAAATGCCATCAGTGCCAATCACAATCCTCCTTCAACGGGAGCTCATCACAACGGGACCATTAGTAGTTTAAAAGCGGATTGGGAAAATGCCGTAACGGCCTGGGCTCAGTGTAAGGGGAGTGATGTTGAAGATAAGTCTGTCGTGACTGGTAATAAGACCGACGCAAATATTGTAAATAAAAAATCAGAATCAACATATTGGTCCAAACTTTCTTGGAACATGAATACGGCTGGCGATATGCCAACTAATGCCGCGAAACTGCCTTTGACTATTTCAGTGGAAGTTCAAGTAGCGAAAGTCGGGGGCACTGAAGTTGGATACGCGATTAAAAATCCGACGATGGGTATTGCTTCCGGAAGTGCGAAATATCGAGTGAAAGGTTTGTTCTTTTACGTTAATAACGTCTTGAATGATGCGGCGACGGTCTATCGTGGGATTGATGCCGTTATATGCCCGAATGTATCCTTAAATCTCGCGCCGGTTGGAAATGCGCAGTTGATTGTTACGGCGTCTCGCAAAACCACGGATAAGTTTGCTTTGCAGTTTAGCTCCATCGAAAAAGTCGATGCCTCTGCAAAATGCGGCACGGGCTCCAACGTCACGGTGCCAGTGGATACGACTCCAGAGAAAGTCACTTTTGCCCAGTTGACTTCCACAGACGCAAACTTAGGTGTCTTCCGAAGTCAGTGTTTTTCCTGCCATCAAGGGGCCAGCAGTCAGGGTGGTTTGGACTTAAGCAGTTATTCTCAATCAAAATCGAAGGCCGCGAAGATTCTATTGCGTATTAACGACGCCAATGCCCCCATGCCACGAAGTGGATTGATGTCATCAAAAATGCGGGCCATCGTCGAAAAATGGGTGAATACGAACACTCCAGAGAAGTAGCTAACGCGCCGCACTCTTTATGAGTGCGGTTTTCGTTTTTAAAGCCCTATTTTCCCTCACAGATGCGATGCGTTTTTGAGTGAATTGCCGCCCCGCCTTCGTTAACTTTTTGGGCTATGTCAAATCTTACTCCGCTCATGAAACAGTTCTGGGACATCAAGTCCGTTCACCAAGATAAAATTCTTCTATTCCGCATGGGGGACTTCTTTGAGATGTTCTTCGATGATGCTGTGAAAGCGGCACCGGTCTTGGGAATCGCTCTTACGCAAAGAAATAAAAAATCGGCTGATGAAACTCCGATGTGTGGCGTACCTCATCATTCTATCGCAGGTCCGATAAATAAACTTTTAGCGGCCGGCTTCAAGGTTGCAATCTGTGATCAGCTAGAAGATCCCAAGATGGCAAAGGGTATTGTCAAAAGAGGTGTCACGCGAGTTCTGACTCCGGGCATGGTCTATGACTCTGATACTTTGGACGGAACAAAGCCTCATTATCTTGTGAGTTTAGATAATGAGTCTATCAGCTTCTTAGATACAACAACGGGCGAAGCATTTTTCTTTAGGTCGCAAAAAACGACAGAGCTTTTGCGTTTCTTACAAATTCTTCCCGTTGCTGAGATTGTGATTTCTAAAGACGACGAGGCCTTGCTGAAAGGTCTTGATGGCGTACTTATTAGCTTCCATGAAGATGTCGCAGAGGCTCTTCACGATTTATTAAAAAACAGCGCGCCTTTGTCGGCTGCCCGGCTGGTTTCTTATGTCACGCAGCTGTCAGGGGAAGAGTCTATCAAGACACTTTCACCGTTTGTAGAAAGGGATCTTGAGCATCGTCTTGAAATTTCTGGAACAGTTCTTCGTCACCTTGAGGTGTTTTCGACTTACAAAGGTGAAGGCCTGGGAAGTCTTTTTCATGCGATCAACCGCACGCAAACGTCTGCGGGAAGTCGTCTTCTTCGTCAGTGGTTGAGTTTTCCACTGCGTGATACAAAGGCCATTGAACAGCGTCTTACTTCGGTTGAGTTCTGGCGCAGCCATGTCCTTGAGTTAAAACGCGTTCGTCAAATCCTAGGGCAAATGGGCGATATCGAAAGACGTCTTGGAAAAATCTCTCAACCTCAATGCAATGGTCGTGATCTTTTGGCTTTGGCAGGAAGTGTTCATGCTGGTATCAGCGCGCTTGAAGTTCTAGTGCATGCTTCCGGGGGAACGGCGAACTTTGAACCTTTGCGCGATCTTGCTTACAAGATTGAGCGCACGTTGGTTGAAGATCCTCCTTTGGCAACAAAGCAAGGTTATTTGATTCGTCAGGGCGTTTCTGCAGAGCTTGATGAGTTGATTGAACTTTCGACTCATTCGCAAGCTTTGGTGGCACGCATGGAGGCTGAGGAAAAAGAGAAGACCGGTATTTCTAGTCTTAAAATCCGCTACAACAATGTTTTCGGTTATTATATTGAAATCACTAATACACACAAAGACAAGGCGCCAGCGCACTATCAAAGAAAACAAACTTTGACTAATGCGGAACGCTACTGCACCGACGAGCTTGTTGAATTAGAAAGAAAAGTTCTGAGTGCCAATACGAAGCGCGCAGATTTGGAATTTGAATTCTTCGAAGCCTTGAGAAAAGAGATTCTGGCTCAATGCCCCGCTTTACTGACGCTGGCTCATGAATGTAGTGAGGTCGACGTGGTTTCAGGCTTGGCATGGTTGAGTTTGGAAGAAAAATACGTACGTCCGCAATTCACGACAGATGGTTCTTTAAAATTGAGAGCCAGCCGTCACCCGGTGGTTGAGCAAACCGTGAAAAAGAACTTCGTTGCGAACGACATTGAACTTCGCCCTCACTCTTGCCTGTTATTAACGGGCCCGAATATGGCTGGTAAGTCGACGTTGATGAGACAAGTGGCTTTGATCGCTATTATGGCGCAAATGGGTTCTTTCGTCCCGGCAGATGAGGCTTCAATCCCGGTCTTTGATGCGATCTTCACACGTATTGGTGCGAGTGATCAGTTGTCGGAAGGTCTTTCAACATTCATGGTTGAAATGACGGAAACTTCCGCGATGCTAAAAAATGCGACGAAAGATTCTTTGGTGATCCTAGATGAAGTCGGTCGTGGTACGAGCACGTTTGATGGCATGTGCTTGGCGCAATCCATTCTTGAACATTTATTAAGTGAAACAAAAGCCCTTACTTTCTTTGCGACTCACTACCATGAGCTGACGTCGTTAGATCAAAGTTTTGGTCAGATCACAAACGCTCACATGACGGTGGCCGAACGAAACGGTGAAATCCGTTTCCTGCACACCTTGGTGAAAGGCCCGGCATTAAAATCTTACGGGGTGCAAGTGGCAGAATTAGCGGGACTTCCTGCCTCTGTGACAAAAAGGGCCAAAGGTCTTTTGCGTGATATTGAATCAAAACGTGTTCAAGCTTCCAGTCAGCTTTCACTTTTAGATCAATTGCATAGTGATGTTCCGGCGATGGATATAGATCCGATCACGACCTTCACTTTGCCAGAAGAAATCAAAAGTTTGATGGCAGAAGTGGAAAAATACCCGTTGATGCAGATGAGTCCGCTGGATGCGATGAACCAGATCGCGAAGTGGAAAGAAATCGTTGCTCGTAACGGACAGGAAGTGTAGCCACGATGGCAACAAGATCTTTTTTGTCTTCAACTCAGTGGGAGCAAGCGCAAGAGGTTTTAACACCACCACTTATGACACCTGACGGAGATGTTCGTCAGGTGTTTTGTTTTTCAGCCGAAAACTTTTCGGGTTGGTTGTCGGCGCGTCTGGAAGAGCTTTTTAAAAGCTCCCCGGAATGGGAAAAGTGTCATCCCATTATTTTAGGATCTTGGGCTCGAGGTGAATTAAGTCCGAAGTCGGATATCGATGTTCTGTTCTGTGGTGATGAAGAAAAGGTAAAACTCTTTGTCGATAAAGCCAACGAACAGGGTCTTAAACTTCGCTACCGTATGCCTCACAATCCTTCCGATTGGACTGAAAACGTCGAGGCCTTTGATATTCTCGCGTTATTAAAAGCTCGTCCCTGGACACCTGAAGGCGCACAAAAACTTTTTGAACAGCAAAAAAAGATCTGGTCAAAAAAGAACTATTATCGCCGCATTCTTTTAAAGGCTGTGAAAGAAGAACGGAAGAACCGCGCAAAGCGCTTTGATTCCATCACGAATTATCTTGAGCCCAATATTAAATTTGGACCCGGTGGACTTCGCGATCTTGAACAAGGTTTGCAGATTTACGAGCTCTTCGCCGAAAAGTTCACTCACCCTGGGCATGCGCTGAATGTTCTTCATTACTATCGCAATTATTTTTTAAATATTCGTCAGAAGCTGCACTTGGAAGGTCATGGCGATATTCTGTCCAACGCAGTACAGTTTGATCTTGCGAAATGGATGGGATTTAAAACGCATAAAGATTTTATGCGCGATTTACAGCGCGGTCTTTCGCGCGTGCATTTTTATTCAGACTGGATTGTGGAAGTTGCCGAGTCTTCAGAGAAAGAACTAAAAAAACTAGAGCAATTCGAGTTTAAAAAGTTCGAGGATCTTTCGCTTGCGTTACATAAGAACTCGAGCGTTTTAGTGCAGAAAAAAGTGCGTGAAAACCTGGACAGTCTTTTACCCGATGCCAAAGTGAAGTCCTTGGCGAAACGACGTGGGCAAGTTCTAGAATCTATTCTTGATATTAAAGCGACAGATGAGTTTTTGGTAAGTATTTTTCGCTCGCGTTTGATTGATAAGCTCGTGCCTGAAATCCGCCGCTTAGTGGGCTATGTTCAGCACGATCAGTATCATCGTTTTACGGCGGACTCGCACATCATGCAGGCGTGTCGCGAAGTAAAGCGTATCTATAAAAAATCCTCTCAGCTAGGACCATTAAAGTCTTTGCACCAAAAACTCACGAAAGAGGACTGGCGCATTCTTTCCTGGAGCTGTTTGTATCATGATTTAGCAAAGGGCCTTGAAAGTGGAGACCACCATTCGGATCTCGGCGTGACCATCGTGGAACGAGATTTTAAATCTTATGGTTTTTCAAAGTCTTTCACGGACGAAGTGAAGTGGATGGTGAAAAATCATCTGGAAATTTCTCAGGCCGCTTTTAGAAAAAATCCGAAAGATCCTAAAGTGTGGCAGGATTTGCGAGATAAGGGTGTGGAAGGCGCAAGACTTTATCGTCTGGCCTTATTCACGGCCATCGATATTCGTGCAACAAATCCAGAGGCCTGGAATGAGTGGAAAGCAAAACTGTTGCGCGATTTAGTCGTCAGCCTTGAATCTAAAAAAGCGCAAGACTATTTCGATTTCCAAACTCTGCGTTTACGCAAGAAGTTGCAACTTTCTTCAGAAGTGATCGAGGAATTGGGCCCTGTTTTATTAGACAGTCTGGCTATTAAAGATCTCGTCAACGATCTCAAAAAAGCAGAACACGCTGAAAGCTCTTTGGCGCCTTTGGTTTACAAAACGCGCAAAGGGGAAGTGTGGATACGCTTCCACGAGAAAAAAGACCGTAAAGGGCTTTTAAGCGATTATGTGGGGCAGTTGTATTCCCTGGGCTTGGGCATTCGCCATGCCTCGATTCACACACTTTCTAAAGTCGGCGTGTATGACTGGTTTCAAGTATCGACAACTCGAAACATTCAACAACTGACAAAGATTTTAGAAAACACACAAGTGCAGTCGAAAAATATTCCGGCCGTGAAGTTTGAGTCGATTCAACTTGTTAGTGCGGATGAAAAAGAATGGGTGATCAGCTTTAAAGGACCAGATCAGTCAGGGCTCTTGGCCTCAGCCGCGAAGTCTTTAAGTGAATTGGGTGTGAGCATTAAGAGTGCCCGCGTTCATACTTGGGGCCGTCAGGTCGATGATATTTTTACCGTGAAGTCTTTAGGAAGCGAGCCTCAAGAGCTGATCGCGAACTTGAGGCAGAAGTATCAGCTTTAGTTGCTGTTTTTCTTTTTAGTCGCACCGGTGATGCCGGTGTGATTACGCCAATTGTACTGTGGATCTGTTTTTGTACGATTGTGCCAAGCTTCCCATTTCTTTTTAGGAAGTTTGTGTGAAACATTTCCTTTTTCGTCGAAGATATCAGGATCTTTACCAAATAAAAAATCGCCGATGGCTTTTAGAACTCCCATGAAAACCGCTCCTTAGATAAGGCTCTAATATAAGCGAGGAGCGGCCAGAAGGGAAAGACGGAATCGAAGAACTTATGCTGCTTGTCAAAAGTCTTAAGAGCGTGGGTTTGCGCAAACGTCGATAATATCCAGTCCGCGTTCTTCAGCCACAGGGCCACGACCTTTATAGAAATTAAAGCATTGTTGAGCCGCTTGTTCATAAGCGTCCTCATAACTTGCGGCCGCGCGCTTGATCTCCAGCGACTGACCCGCCAGTTTGTACTTAAAGACATATTCTTTCGAAGGTGCTTCAGAGCTTTTCCAAGCAAACGAAGTGCAAGAGAAAGCCAAGATGGCGATAGTTAGAAGCGTTTTCATAAGTCCCTCCTGTTTAAGGATTTCCGTCTTGCCTTGTAGAAGAGCAAGCGATGGGCCACGGTATAGCATGGCGCCCCATGATGAGACGGTATAAGTGTTGAATATTACAATGGAATATAGTCTCATTTTGGGAGTTCCAGATAGGGCGTCTTCCAGGCCTGACAGTGACAGTCTGAGGAAGGCGAATGAATAAACTTTAGACAAGGAATGTGTCGATGAGAATTCTTCTATTTTTGATTTTGAGCTTTGGAGTTTCTAGTTCCTGGGCTGTGACCAGCGGTCGATATCTAGGCATGCAGATGATCATCAATATTGCTTCAAACAGCGTGGACGGAACTGTCGACGGCACCCCTCAAGAGCTTTACCTGGCCATGGATCGTCCTGAACAGGATTCGATGTTGGGACGTGGGAAATCCTTAGAAGCTCCCAAAAAAGTTCTGAATTTCATCTGCGCAAAAAAAGCGGAGAACAATTACCACTGCGCGATCTACATCCATAAATCCAACGTCGCGCGTATTGGTCCGGGTAAAGCCCACTTTGAAGTTCGCGGAGCTGAAGCGAAAGCCTTGTTTGAGCAGTTTCACTCTGAAAATGGACTTTTTGCTTTCAAAGATGAGGCGCAAACCTTCGCAATTCACGCAACACCGGAGCGCTTTGTGATGTGGTTTGATGAGCAAGGTATTTAAAAGGGATGGATATGAAAAACTTTATCGCGTTCTTAATATTCTTTGTTTCATTATCCTCTCAGGCTCAGACATTGTTCGTAAGCGACGTCGATGACACCATCAAGCTTGCGAATGTGAAGGATCTAAGTGAAGCCGCCCGCTACGCCTTTGATGATAAAAGTCGTTTCTTGGGAATGAATGCGCTTTATCACCACATCGTGAAAGAAAACTCAGACATCCGGGTGGTTTATCTTTCAAAAGCACCTGAATGGTTCATGGGTCGCACGCACCGCAATTTCCTCAAAAACGGAAATTACCCGGCGGGGACCTATATTGGAAAAACCGAATATGATAGCGATGTTCATAAAATCACGAACTTGCGCAAACTCATGGAAGAACACCGTCCGCGCAAGGTGATTCTTATTGGCGATAACGGCGAACAAGACGCCGATATTTACGCGCAACTGGCGCAAGAATACGCCAACCAGGGCATCGAGTTTCATCAGTTCATCCGTATCGTTTATAACCGCAATTCGTTCGTAGAATGGGGCGCAGCTCTGCATAATGGACAGACAGGCTTTGTAACTCCTTTAGAGATTTCTTTTGAGCTGGAAAAAGCTCACATCTTGAGTTATTCCGCTGTTGAAACTTTGGTAAAGACCCTGGTCCCTGATTTCGTCTATGCGAGCAGCTATGCGGCGGAAGGTGATGTGGCTTTTCCTTATTTCGTGAATTGCCAAACCTTCGTATGGAAGTGGGACGACAGTCTGCAAAGGTTTGATACAATGAAGCAGTTGAAGCTTAAATTGACCGACCGCTGTCGCCTGAAAATGTAAAGAATGTTATTGAAATACCAATTACCACGAGTCTACGAAAATCTCTTACCTCGAGAGATTCTGGAGTTTTCTCCTGAAGAAAATAAAGCGACCTGCGACTCGTGTGCGATGTCTCGTCCTCGCCATAAAGGCAAAGTTCATTATCGCGAGGATTTGAAGTGCTGCACCTTTCATCCGTTCCTCGCAAATTTCATGATCGGGGCTTTGTTGAAGGAAGAGTCTTCTACGGAAGCTCATCGCATCTTCCGCGATAAAATCGCTCGCCGTGAATACGCTCTTCCTATCGGGATGGTGGCCCCGGTAAAATATCAGGTTGAGTTTAATAACCGCACGGAAGGGGAGTTCGGTCAGCGCGAAGACTGGCTGTGCCCTTACTACAATAAAGAAAAACAAAACTGCAATGTGTGGCGCAATCGCGGTGTTGTTTGTACGACCTTCTTCTGCAAAAGCTCTTACGGAAAACCTGGAATTAAGTTCTGGGAAAAAATGAGCAACTATCTTTGGTACGTAGAGTTGGCGCTTTTAGAAGAAGCCTTGGTGATGTTGGATTTTTCGCCTCGTCAAATCATGGATCTTTTGGATTATCACAATCGCTACGATGGCACGGCCGCAGAAAAAAAATCCTGGGTGCTTCCTGAAGCCAAAGCCAAAGATTTGTGGAACGGGTATTACGACGATCAAGAAGGTTTCTATAAGAAATGCCACGATGTCGTGATGAATATGAACAAGAAGTCCTTTCACGAACTCATTGGTGAGCAAGGACAAATGCTGGAAGAAGATATTTTCACTCTCTTGCCGAATTTGAAAGTGGTTTAGTTATGAACATCCAAGAAAGACAACAAAAGATAATCCAAGATTTCTCCACGATGAATCAGTGGGAAGACCGCTATAAAAAAATCATCGAGATGGGGAAAGCTCTTCCTGAAATGCCCGAGAATTTAAAAACAGAGCAAAACGCTGTGAAAGGCTGCCAGTCGCAAGTCTGGCTCTCTGCAAATTTAAACGAGCAAGGTCAAATACAACTTCAAGGCGATAGCGATGCTTTGATCGTGAAGGGTTTGGTTGGACTTTTGTTGTATGTTTATTCTGGAGCGACTCCCAGCGAGATTTTATCGACACCTCCCGAGTTTTTGAAAGCTTTGGGCTTCGAAGGAAACCTTTCTCCTAGCCGCGCCAATGGTCTGCATTCCATGCTTAAGCAAATCAAACTTTATGCGACGGCATTTGATTATCTTCTGAAAACGAAAAAATAAAGTTTGTCTTTCATTCTCACTTTTCTCAGACTTTTATGAGAGGGATGTTCAGGAAGAACATTCAGAGGGGAAAAAGTGAAAAGGAATTCATTCGTAGCGACAATGACTGTCGCGCTTGCAGCAACGTTCTCAGTTGGATTTGTTAACATCACGCCCAAAGTTATTTATGGCGACGACAACCGTGTCGACGTCTATCAAGTAACCAGAGCCGACATTCGTGAAATTGCGGATTCCACAGTGGCTTTGATTCCAACACGCGATATTCAAAATCAAGGAAACGGTTTGGTAAAGATTTTGGCGTCAAGCTATGGCTCTAGTATGAATCTTTGCTCCGATGAGCCTTTCTTTGATCAACCTTCAGCAGCAAATTGCTCGGGTTCTTTAGTTGGTGAGGATTTGATTGCAACTGCTGGTCACTGCATCAGCTCTTCGGACTGCTCTCGGTATGCTTTCGTTTTTGGTTATAAAATGACGGACGCTAAAACAGCTCCAGAGACTTTGCCTGAAGGTGAAGTTTATGGTTGTAAGGAAATCGTGGCTCGTGAATACACGAGTGCTCAAGATTACGCTCTAGTGCGTTTGGATCGCCCTGTCCGTGGTCACCGCGTTTTGAGTTTGGCACAGTCAGCAGCACAGCCCGGTGACGCAATTTACGTCGTTGGTCATCCCTCAGGTCTTCCGACGAAAGTGGCTGACGGTGCGCAGGTGCGTGCTCAACAGGGAGCTTATTTCACTTCGAACTTAGATACTTACGGAGGAAATTCTGGATCTGCGGTTTTCAATGCAAGAACTCATGAAGTGGTGGGTATTCTTGTTCGTGGAGCCCAAGATTTCACGTATGACCGAGCTAAGCAATGTACTGTTTCAAATAGATGTACAGAAACGGGTTGCCGCGGTGAAGATGTTACGAACATCTCTTATATCGTGAATGCTTTAAAAAAATAATTAAGGCTAAAGATATTAAAAAATAAAAAAGGGAGCTTAAGATAGCTCCCTTTTTTATTTTAACTACTCAAGATGAATGGGAGAGCCAGATTGGTTTTGTTCAGCATCGGGAAGTTGCTGATCAGGATTGGGATTTTGTTGAATAGCTCCTTCTTCAGGTTGGCAGTTGGTGCTGTGATTTTCTAGATGGGCTAACTCATCTTTCTGTCCTTCATAACTGACTTGGGGGCACGGGACGAGGGAAGGATCTTGCTCTGTTGCCGTGGGCTGTCGATCTACGCGATCGGCAAGATCACGTTGAGTTTCGATCTTCATCGCATCTGTTGCGGATCCATTTAACGGAACCGTGGGATCTTCAGGGGCCCCTTGAACAAATTGTGGAAGGATAAGGAGAGCTGCCACGATGATAGCTTGTCTCATAACCACCTCCGTATTAACTGCTTTCAAAGTTATTTTAACATAGGTGATTGGGAGTAAATGCACTTCTGTGCTTTAACGTAAGGACGTTTTGCAGCGAAATTTTCGGAAAAATAATTTAAGGCTTGCTCCACGACAGAGTGAAACTGAGTATTTTCTTAATTATCCGTGTTTTTCGAAGCGGTAACCAGAACCATAAACGGATTTGATTTCCCACGGCGTGCCTTCAAGCTTTTTGCGAAGCTTTGACATATGAGTGTCGATGGCGCGATCGACCACACTTGTATTTCCACCCCAGACTTGGTCTAAAAGCTGCTGGCGGGTGATAACTTGATCTTTGTGCTTTGCTAGGTACAAAAGAATTTTGAACTCAATTGACGTTGTTTCAATGGGCTTTTTTTCACCTTTGATGTCGCAGGAAATTCTTTGCACCGTTAGGTCGAAATGCAAACTGTCGACCTTTAATATTGCGGTGTCATGATGTTTTGTTTTCTTGCGAAGCTTGGCCTCAATGCGAGCCCGCAGCTCGACGGGCTCAAAAGGCTTTGTGACATAGTCTTCAGCTCCTAGAGAAAAACCTACGACTTTATCTGTGACTTCATTCTGAGAAGTTAAGATCACTACCGGAATGTCTTGGAGTTGAGTGTGGTGATGCATGTAAAAATCAAAACCACTTCCATCTGGCAATTGGACGTCCAAGATGACAAGATCAAAAGGGGAGGTGATGTGCACCGTTGCTTCTTTCAGCGTATTCGCGCATGTCACGTCATGAGCCGAAAGAGTTTCCTTCACCACGATTTGATTCGTTAAATTATCTTCGATAAGCAGAATCTTAGCCATACTTGTGTTTTAAGGATGTCATGGGCTCGCAAGCAAAGCAAGACTTTGGCATAAACTAAAGAGTATTTAGTCTAGGAGATCTGAGCAAACGTTGCACTTTTGCAGAGCCAGCTCGGTTTGAAATTGAGAGGGGAAAAAAATGGTGCGAATAACTGGACTTGAACCAGTGACCTCTTCCATGTCAAGGAAGCGCGCTACCAACTACGCTATATCCGCACAAGAGCATTCAAGCTAACATTCGGACCTTCAGGCGGCAATCATGGATGCAGCTGGTCAGGGGTAACCTTTTATCACAACAGGCGTATGCTGAGTGTTTAGAGGTGAATCATGATTGAATTCTACACAGCCCAAACGCCCAATGGCCGCAAAGTGGCCTTGATGCTTGAGGAATTGGCAATTCCCTACAACCAACACAACATTGATCTTGGAAAGCAAGAGCAGAAGTCCGCAGAGTTTATTGCAAGAAACCCGAACGGAAAAATCCCCGTGATTATTGATACGGAGGGCTCTTATGGCCATAAAACGACTGTGTTTGAAAGCGGTGCTATTCTTTATTATCTCGCAGAAAAGCATCAAGCTTTCTTTGGACATAGCCTTGAAGAGAAAGCACAAGTCATGCAATGGCTGATGTTTCAAATGTCTGCCATCGGACCTATTTTTGGAAATTATCACTATGGAAAGCACACTCTAAAACCTGAAAATCCAGGCTTTATCGAACGTTTCGAAAAAGAGGCTCTTCGTCTTTTGGGAGTGATGGAAATTCAGTTAGAAAAAAATCACTATCTTGCCGGCGAGACATATACTATCGCCGACATTGCGACTTATCCTTGGTTGATTAATTTCATCAAGTCGAAACCAGAATGGTTTGAGTCTAAACCTTCAGTTCGTCGCTGGGCTCAAGTTGTGGGTGAGCGTCCTGCGGTGAAGAAGGTGATGCCTTAAGGTTTTTGAAGTCCCAAAGCTCTTGATCCATCAGTTGGCTTGGCTTGATATTGCCAAGCGCTGTTTGGATCGAGGCATAGACGTTTGGAATTTCTTTTTCCAAATCACGCACGAGTTTTTTAATACGCTGGCGTTTCAATCCATCCTGAGACCCACACAGATTGCAAGGAATGATCGGGAAGTTCCAAACCGCAGCCAATTCTTCAATGTCGCGCTCTGAAACATAAGTCAGAGGTCGAACCAGAATATTTCTTTCGTCGTCCGATTTCAATTTTGCGGGCATTGCTGCCATAGTGCCGACATAAAACAGGTTCAACAACGCTGTGTGAACTACGTCATCGCGGTGATGTCCTAAGGCGAGTTTTGTGAAGCCTTGAGCATGAGCATAATCATACAAAATCGCACGACGAAGACGGGAGCATAAAGAACAATAAGTGGCTCCTTGAACCTTTTCTTTAACAATTGAATAGGTGTCTTTTTCAACAACGTGAAGCTTCACGCCAATACTTTCGACCCAGGCCTTAAAAGCCGTCGCATCAAAACCCGGTTGCTTTTGATCTAGGATCGCGGCTTCAACTTGAAATTTTCTTTCCGAACGACGTTGGATCTCAGTCAATAAAGCCAAAAGAACACTTGAGTCCTTGCCGCCAGAAACGCAAACCATCACCTTGTCGCCATCTTCAATCATATTGAAGTCATTCAAGGCTTGAGTGATTTGTTTGCGAATTTTAATGGCTAAGGGATGCTCAAAGTTTACCGTGCTCATGGTTCAGGGTTCTATCTGAAAACTCGATCACTTGTCGAGCTAATTTCAAGTTCGCCGCTCTGAGGGCTTCAATTCCACGGATGAGAACCTTATCCCCAACATTGAATTGAGAACCGTAATTATCCAGGAAGTAGATAATTTTAATTTGAATCCAGTTTTCATTAGATTCATTCACATACGCCCAAGGCGCTGGAATGCCGCGAATTTCACCAATACCGGCCACGGTGCGCTCCAAAACCTGTTTTGCCAGCTCCACGTTTTCTCCGTAAGCCAAGCGGAAGACTTGGCTGCGGACGATCGGTGTTTCCGGTGGAGAGAAGTTCGAGATCGTGGCATTTGCCATAAAACGGTTCGGTAGCGTGATGAGTTCATCGGAAAAACCCACAAGAGTTGTGGAGCGCCACGTGATCTCTCGCACCTGACCTGTTGTCTTTTGGATCCCGCTGACGATTTCTAACCAGTCACCAATTTCAAAGTTTCTATCAAGCTGTAAAGAAATCCCGGCGAAAAGATTTCCTAGGGTGTCTTGCAAAGCCAAACCCAGAATGACCGAGGCCGCGGCGGAAGTCGCCAGCAAAGGACCGACTTGCAAACCGAAGACGTGAGTCACTCCCCAGAACAAAAGGACGATAGAAAGAATCAAAGAGAAAATATTCACCAGAAGCAAAGGCACGCCATGCTTCATAGAGCCTAAGAAAAGATATTGGAGAACAATCAGTCGGCTGGTTTTAACAAAGACCACGTTCCCCCAAAGGAAGGTGACGATGGCGATGTAGGGGGTGACTTTAGCTATAGTTCCAATTTGTGGTTCTGAAGTTTGCAAAAAGATGAAAACCAAAAATAAAAAACTCAAAACAATGTAATGACGAACCAAAGTTCTGAAGTGATTACGAATGCTGCGATGTCTTTCTTCAGAGGCCTCTTTCAAGAAGAACTTATAAAACACCCAGGTGATGGCGATTAAGCAGCCCAAAAGAATGAAGGGCTCAAGTTCAAGAAGTCCGTAAAGTGCCTGAATTTTGATAAACTTTTCTGCCATAATTGCGGGGTCCCTCGTAAGTCTGATTATAGTGGCTATTTTTTAGTCTAGTCGAGTCTAAAATTTGTGAGGAAGGTAATCTGTGTCGTAACCGCTGCCGATAAGTAAGGCATGAGAAAACACAGTTTATACTTCGCCTTAGGGATGATGATGACAGCCTGCGCACCACAGGGATTTGATGCGGTTCAAAACATCGCGTCGGACACTGTGCAGGACATCGCTTGTAAAGATCAACAGCTTGAAACAAAACTCTGGGATGGACTCAAAACTTATTTGATTGAGCAAAAGTCCATTCCGACGGCCGACGTCATGAAGCAGGCCTTTCATGATCAGGTCGAAAAGCTTTCTGAACAGAATCCTCAATTGACTTCTGCGGAAGTGAAGCGTTTGAACGCCGATCTGGATGCTTTGGTGGATTCGTTGCTCAGTGAAGCCCCGGAAGGAGAAAGAGTTGAGACTCCAGAACAACTTTTGATGCTTCTTTCGGCTATTGATGTCGGGGATCGCACAACAGTCTTCCGTTCATACATGCAAGACAAAGTACGTGGAAACTTCACGCAGTTGCAAAAAACAGTGCAAGCTTTGGATGTGAATTGTTCTAACGACAATGCTTCTTCAGGCACACCATCCCCAGGTGGTGAGGAAGAAATAGAGACTCCGACCACACCGACGGAGCCTTCAGCTCCTGTTGTTGAAGAGCCCAACCGTGACTACGAATGGCACAAACAGCAAGCTTTAGATTCCGGCACTCCATTGTCGGTGTTTGGCGGCCGCTGGGCCTTCGCAACGACTTATCAAAGCTGTCAAAGCGTGCAGCTTCCTTCTTTGAATGCTCAAGTTCCGAATATTCAAGGGATTAGCATCGTGGGGAAACATTCCGACGGAGTGGGCAGCAAACGTCAGATCGCAAGTCTTTCTAAAGTTCAAAACACGCACTATTACATCAAGGATATGACTTCTTACGGTCAAGGTTGCTTCAATGTGCGCTCAAATCCTTTGATCTATGACTACGGTGGAAAGCCTTACGCCACAACGGCGACGAATGCCGAAATCGACATGTTTAAAAATAACGGTGATGGCACCAGTGTTCTTGGTATCGACTGCTCAGGTTATGTCTTTACATCAATGGCGACGGCGGGCCTTCGTCTGAAGTCCGGTCGCGCGTTGAAGGCCTCGGATGCTTGGGCGTGGGGATCTTCTTCTTACGTAGAACCTCAAAACAACGGTCTTACTTGTTTAAATAAGATCTCTGTTTCCCCAACGACCACGATGAAGGCAGGCGATATCGTCGCGGTTTATGGCCACGTTCTTTTGATTGATAAAGTGGGTGCAGATCCATTCGGTATCAATAGCGTGAAATCGGAAAGCGAATGCTCAAAATTAACTTCCGACCGCTTTGATTTCGTAGTAGCGCAAAGCTCCCCGAATAAAGAAGGTATCGGAATCAACTACTACCAAGCTCGTGATTATCTTCCAACTAGCAGCAAGATGAAAACAGGCTTAGAGAAGTACGCTTATTACACGTGTCTTTCTAAATTCAACGGTAAGACCTACACTCCAAACGTAGGCACCTTGTCGGTGGTTCGCCACAAAGGCACCGCCGATTGCATGGCCCCAAGGGTAAAAATGGCCCGCGAAAGCTGCATCCAGTCTTGTTCTTCTTTACAGCGGTAAGAAGTCACCGAAGATGAGTTTCGCGGTTTGGCCTGAAACTCATCTTCGTCAAATAGTCTTATGCTTAAATTCTTAACGCCGTAGCGGCGAAGCTCCGCGTTGATTTTACCGCGGCTGAATCGTTATGCTTTCAGCACTCTTGCTGATCTTAGTCTTATTAAATTTTTTGGCTAACGTAATGATGACATCGCTCCAAGTTCCTTCAGGACAAACATGGGATAAAAGGTCTCGAGCTCTCTTTAATTCATTAAAATCATTTTCATCGACGGTAAGTTCCAGACGAACAGTTTTATTGGATTGAGGTTTCACTATCTCATATGGTTGAGGCGGTTGATTAAATTCTACGGCCAAAACTTTACTGGTTTCAAAGCCGTTTTTGAATTCGATGGATTCCAGAATTTTTTGAGTCTTTTCTGCGGGTACGATATTACCAGTGGTAATTTCGGTCTTAATGCACTTTTGAAGTTGAGTCAGTTGTGAAAGATTCAGAGCGCCTGATTCAAGTTTATCAGCTACTGACGGAATGTTCTTTAGAACACGAGCTGATTGTATTCGTCGGTAGGCGGCTGATTCGGAATATCCTAATCCCTTCGTAAGATAGGAAAACATACTATCAAAGCCTAGCTCGGCATAAAGCTTTCGAGATTCGATTTCGTTAATATAGTGAAGGATTAGATGAGTTATTTTTCTTTCTGAACGGACTAGTTTTTCAAACTGTAAAGTAATTTCTGCGCTCGAAGAGTTTTTAAAGTTCATGGAGTTCCCTTTCCTGTCTGGTAGGACATAAATACCACGTCTTTTGAAAACCCATTTTTTCAGTTTTTCCAAAATCGAACACCTCTCCGTCACTGAGATTATAAATGATTTTATAGTCGATCATAGCCCCTGTAGGAGGAGAAATGTTATAGAAAGAGATCCTCCGCATTTTTCACAAGAAGAGTGCGCAAATGAAATCTTATGGCTATAGAAAACATGGCAAGAAGAAAGTTGTCAAACTTCCAACTCGCAGCGGCTTTTTTCATGGGAAATGATCTTATGAACAGGCTGTCTTCGATTTTCTTGTTCGAAAGAAGTGCCAAAAAGGGCCCCTGTTTAAACTATAGACAGCTCTAAGGCAGTACGTTTTATCCGTAGAGGGTCTTGAAATTGCTGGTTTTAGCCTTGATGGTTTATACATATCCGAGCGATGAGAGGTCCCAATGAAACATTTTATTATAGCTTTATCAGTCTTTGGAGTTGCGCAAGGAGCCTTTGCGGGAAAGTACAACTGCAAGAACATTGACTCCATCGTTGAAGATTCGAGTTTAGTAGACTTGACAGGTGAAAGCCTTGAGGCGCTACAAAGTAGAAAAATTCATGGCAATAAGATTATCGTTTCGAAAGAAGGAAAGCGACTTTTCTTGTTTAACGGAGATAATCTTTTGAGAGTCTATAACGTTGCTTTAGGAAGATCGCCATACGGACATAAAACTCAAGAGGGTGATAACAAAACTCCGGAAGGAGTTTATCAGATTGATTTCAAAAAGAAGGATAGTGAATATCATAAAGCTTTGCACGTAAACTATCCGAGCAAAGCAGATATCGAGAGGACTAAAAAAATATCGCTGAAGAAAGGTGTGGAGTTGAGCCCTGGTGGCGACATTATGATTCATGGTCTGCCGAATGACGACACGTCTCGTTTCTTTGTTGATAAAGCTCATCCGGTTATTAACTGGACGCGCGGATGTATTGCCGTGACGAACGAAGAGATCGAGGAGTTATATCAATTAGTTCCGGTAAAAACAGAACTTGAAATCTGTCCGGCTAATGAGCGCGGAGCTCCGAATAGTGCTTTGAGAATCGCAGAAGATATTGGGAAGGAAGAGCAAGACTTAAAATCAATCGCCATCCCAGGTAAAGCACAATAGATTCTTCTAAAAGTTGATTATCAAGAGGCCACCCAGAGCAGGTGGCCTTTTTTTTCACCCACCAAAGTCCAGTTGAACTCAAAGAATTCGTGCCCCCTGAAGTGCGTTTCGTTTAGCATATTTCTGGGGGAATTTCATGACAGAAGCGGAACTTAAAAGGCCAACCGGGATTTATTTGCTGGCGGTTCTTTTTATGCTCGCTCCTTTGGGGAATCTCGCGATCAGCTTTGCAGGTAGTGGCGTTCCTCATTGGTATTTACCTTCCACATTGATTGAATTTTTAAAAGCGGTCTCCCTTCTTGATTGGTCTTGGTTGGGATTTCTTTTCCTCTCTGGGATTCTTCTTTTTAAAGCCCATAAAACCTCTTGGACCATCGCCATTCTTTCCTTGGTGTTCGTCTTAGGATTGAACATCTATCGCTTTAGCACTCATGCCTTAGAGGGTGATGGTCTGTTCGTGCAAACCCAACTGGTTCTTTCAAGCTTCGTCACAGTCGGAGTTCTTCTTTTAGCGTTTTATTTCCGCTTCCCTTATCTGGATCGTCGTGCGCAATGGCTTTTCCCGACAGCGCATCGCTATGATTTCGTCACGCCGGTGGACGTGGTTGCTCAAGATATCTTTGAGGGCGTCACCGAATCCATTTCTGTTTCGGGAGCCCGCATTCGCCTCAAAAGAGATCTTGAGGGGAGTTCGCGGGATTTGCGTTTTGTGGACGTGATTTTCCCTGCCATTCGCAATTTGAAGGTGAAGTGTAAAGTCGTGGAATATCACGAAAACGTGCTTCGTTTGAAATTTAAAGACTTAAGCCGGGGAGATCGAGGGTATCTGCATGACTGGTTTCGGTCTCAGATTGAGACGAATCAGAAATCCGAAGGTTAAGTCTAGGTTCTCGTTAAGTATTTTAAAAAGTGTACCGAAAAGACTCAAAAGCATGAGGTCGATATGATTGGGAAGTTTAAGCCAAGTTCGTTGCTAAAAAATCTCGCAGCAGGAATTTCTGTTGTGACTATGTGTATTGCGCCGGTCGCTGAGGGTGCTGCAGCATCGAACCAAAAGAAGTTGATCAATCAATACCTGAAAGAAACGGGTTTAACGACAAAGAAAATGACTGTCGGTGAATACTGGCGCATGGTTCGTCACGTTTACCCAGATCATCTTCAATCACAAATGGATCAATGGGTGGCATTAAACCGCAACCAGATGATGCCGTCGATTGAAGCCAGCACATTCAAAGACTCTAACGGCAATGAACAAGTTCGTTTGACGCTGACGAAAGATGGTCAAACAATGAATTTGAATTTCACGGGTGATGAAGAAAATCCGTTGAAAGTAAATGGCGTTCCTGTTCAGAAAAAAGAACTCCTCAACTATAACAGCTTTAATGCTTTAGCTGGTAAGTTGGCAAAACAAGATCCCATGATCAATAAATCCCTGAAAACCGGCAAACAAAAGCCGTTGGGGAATGACTTCGTTCTTTCTTACAAAGAATACGTAAAACTTTCTGCACGTCAAAAAGCGGAATACATGATTCGTATGCGTCGTGCGATGGAAGCGGCTCAACGTGTTTACACCGCGATCTACGGCGCACAAGCGATGAACGAGTTCAATAGCAGCAATAAGTACGAATTCGTTTTAAATTTCCTATTCGGAGAAGAAGCTCAAGCCGCAGGCCTTACGGGTAAAAACTGTATCGTAGCTGGTTACTTGTCAGTTTACGGTGAAAACGGTTCTTGCGGTGGTAACAAGCAAGGTGCTGATGACCTAAAACGTAAGATGGCAGCAAGTGGCGCTTCTTGTGCGAGCAACGGTGTTGCTTGTAATCCGATGGTTTATGGTTTCAATTCTTCTGGTCAAGCGTTCTGTGTAAGCCGCGCTGACGTGAAGTATGCGACTCGTACTTGTAACTCAATGTCTCCACTGAATGGTGGTGATGAAAAATCAACGGCTTTAAATAAGAAACGTATCATCGAGTCTTACTTGAAAAGCAAAGGTCAAAACATTGATCTTCAGTTGAATGATGAAAACAAAATTCCTGAAGAACAATACAAGCAGATTTCTACTTATCTGACTGATTTAAAAGCTTATATCTCTTCAGCGATTGGCGCTTGTGATACAGCTCCTTTGAAAGATATCCAAAAGCAGCGTGAAGACCAAGTCAACGCTTGCCAAGAGATCAAAGACCGCGCGTTTGAATTGCAAGCTTTTGCTGTGAACCCAACGCCTCCAACGCCACTTCCTAATCCAGATCCAGGTGTAAATAACTGTACGGATCAAGGCCGTGGTCAAGCAGGTCCTGATGGTCAATGTAAATGTCCAGAAGGTCAAAAAGAAGGCGAAGGCGGCATCTGTATGATCGTTGAGACCGGCGGTGGCGGCGATCTTCCAGGTGGTAAAGAAGTCACGAAAAAAGAAGACAGCTGTGGTTTCTGGTGCCGTAATAAAAACTGGATCATTCCAGTGGGTGTTGGTTTGTTAGCTCTAGGTGCTTTCTGGTGGTTGTTCAAAAAAGACAGCAAAGCTAAGAGCACAGATCCTGTATATGTGCCACCAGCTCCAGTGCCAGAACCGACGGCAACAGCTACGGCGACTCCACCAGTTGTTGAGCCGCCTCCTCCAGCACCATGTCCAGCACCAAATACATTGGTGAATGGAGTTTGTGTGCCACCGGTTGTTGTGCCTCCTCCGACCACCACCACAGAAGGTGGAACGAAGACGGATGATGGAATCAAAGCGGGCGGGGTTCGATAACCCGGGCCCCTTGCAAGGAAGCAAATGTTTATTGATAAAAATCACGATAAGACACATCCACAGCGGGCTCCTCTGAAAAGAGAAGCCCCTGTGCCGTTAATAGGGCCTGGAATTCGCCGTCGTCGCGCTCCCGGGACGCCTCCCACTTCGAAAGTGAATGAGATCTTTAAAGATCGCAAGGCTCTTAATTTTGATCAAAACACAGGATTTCATGGGGGAGCTTCGCGCCGTAAAGGCTATCGTTTGGCCCTGTGGTCGTGGCTGGCTTCGTTCATTGATGCTTTGATTTTGATTTCAGCAAGCTGTGCTTTTATTGCGTCGTTCTCGCTCATTATGCGCACTTCGGTGGGGGCTCTTTTAGGAACTCTCACTCACAGTCAGCATCAGCTTTTATTCTTTGCTGAAGTGTTTTTTATTTTCGGTTGGATTTATATGATTTCCATCCGTACTCTGATGGGATCGACAATAGGTGAATGGGCTTGTGATTTAAGATTAGGTCAGCCTCACGAGCGCATGCAGTCGGGTTATATTTTCCGAGTCGCTTTGCGCAGCACTTTGATTTTACTCACAGGTGTGGTGACTTTGCCGGTGCTTTCTTTGCTTTCAGGAAAAGATCTTGCCGGAGTGCTTTCTGGCTTAAGACTGTTTTCTTTGAAGTAATCCTAAAACTTCATAATGATTTGTCTGCGGGAACTGATCGACGATGAAAGTTTCCCGCAACTCATAGCCGTATTCCTGAAGACGTTCTAAATCCGTCACCATGGATTCCGGAAAACAAGACATGTAAATAAAAAACGGCGGACGCTTTTCTAAAGAAAGTTCACCCAAGGGGTTTAGAAAATTCATCAATCCCGATCGCGGTGGGTTTGCTAAAACGCCATCGAACTGAGAAAAATCTTCGGTGAGTTTTTTCTGAAAATCTCCCCGGTGGATTTCAATCTTCGATTTAAGATGCTGAAGATCCGAAGGTAAATGATCTAAAGTCATTCGCAAGCCATTTAAGGAAAGCTCATCGATTTCGCAGGCTAAAACACTTTCAGCCGCAGCTAAAGTAGGCAAAGTTAAATTGCCGATCCCCGAGCCAAACTCGATAATGCGGCTGCGGGGAAACGAAGCGATCCAGGTATTGATCACGTCACAGATAACTTTATTAGCGCGAAGACTGGGTTGAGTGAAGCTTGCGACTTGGCAGTACAAATCCACCGGTCGATCCTTCATCCAGGTTTGAAACCAAACGTGAAGTTCAGGGTCTCGCAGTTTGTATTCTTGTCCATTCCAAAAAGGAACTTTGCGTCTTTGGCCGATTTCGACGAAGGCTTTTTCTTGAAGGCGACGTAAAAGATTTTTTTCGTCTAATAGAGCTTTAATATCGACATTGGCAAAATCAAGCCACGCCCCCTTTTGTCCTTGGGGGCCGACACGCAGACGAATGGAGCCTTTTTTAAAGGGCCATTGCAGCTCACGGAATTCAGTCAACCAGGCCGAAAGCTGTGGTGAAAGTTGAGAGCACGTGGCCAAGTCTACGATCTCTCTTTTGCCTTTATGGTAAAGGCCTAATCGACCGTCTTCGAGGCTGAAATCAAGGCGGTCACGTAAGAACCCCGGCCCGGCAGAAAGAGCTTGGACGGGCGAGGGTGAAAGAATGTTTGAGGCGCTAAATAGTTGCTTTAGTTGTTCTTTTTTAAAGGCTATTTGGGCCCCATAAGGTACGCCCAAGGATTGACATCCTGAGCAATCGGCTTGGTATGAGCAAGGCACCACGGCTTGGTGGTCAAAGTTTTCTTTTTCTAACAGGTTTGCCATTGAGTGCTTGCCCCGACCTTTTCGGTGATATATTTCTGAACACCTATTTTAGCAGGTATTGGAGGGGATGATGAAGGTTTTCTTGCTTTCCATCACAATGATTTTCACAGGACTGACAGCACAGGCTGCTAATAATCCTTGGATGCGCACATGTCGTATCGATCAAGGCCAATTCTGGACGATTAAAGTAGGCAGTGACGAACAGGCTCTGTGTTTGTTTGGCGATGCCTCTATCGGAGCTGAGACTTTCTTTCTTTTTAAAACCAATGCCGGCGTAGGTGACGCTATCGACGCTTATAAGCATCGCAAATCCTCATCACCTCGCGGTGGTGTCTGTGGCGCCTTCGATGCGGAACTTATCGAAGGAAAAGACACTTCGGGTCGCACGTTCAATATATGCCGCTTTGATGATGGTTCTTTGATTGAAGAGACCACATTGTGGTTGGGCGCAGGCTCCGGTTCAAACGAAGCCTTGGATCGCGCCCTTTCAAAAACTTACTAGTTCTTGGCCGTTTCTTCGGGGCGCAGTGAGTAGATACATGAGCTTGCGTCCTTCGTGATTCCATCTTCTAAGTGAAGATCTCTTTTTGTAAAACCCAATGTGACATGCGGATAGAAAGCTTCGGGATTAAAATCCTGGGCTTTTCCACCTTTAGACGTATATAGCATTTGCACCGCTTTTCTAATCTGGAAAAGACGGTCGGATTCTACGACCACGTAGTAGGTAGATTCCTTCTGCCCGCGATCTTCTAGGGACCCCTGGCCAACGCACAAAAGTTTGTAGGGCGCTTTTTTAAGATCCATCTTTTCAGCCAAAGCCTGAATCTCTTTCATAGAAACTTTTTTCTGAATCTTTTTAAACTCCGGTGGAGTGATCACCGTGATGTGAGCTTCTCCCCGGTGTTGCAAAGACACGTGTTGAGACTTTTCCAGCTCTCCGCGCAATTTTTCAAAGGCCGTATAGGGCAGATCCAATGAAAGATAGTTCGAAGTGCTTTTGCGGTCGACTGACGCGATAGAACGGCTGGAAGCTTTAAGGTCTGACTCGTTGTAGTGAAGTGAAGAGAGCTTGTAAGGAGACGAGCTTGCACAGGCAGTCAGTGAAAGTGAAATGATAAATCCGTGAAACGTGCGCATCATATTCATTCTTTTCCTTCCGGCGGTTGACATAAAACTGTCGTACTTTTAGGCTACACGCACTATGAAAAAAGTGAAAGTTCTTCTTACAAGTGCCTGCATTTTCTCTGCTATTTCCTGCCAGTACAAGGAAGCAAAACCCACCCAGTCCAAGTCTGAGACTGTGGCAGCCACAAGTGGTTCTTTTATCAATGAACCCAATCAATTGATGGCTGAATCGCGCCAAATGACCTTTGTTGGACCTAAGTCAGGAGAAGGCTATTTCAGTCCGGATGGAAAGAAGATGATCTTTCAAAGTGAAAGAGAGCCAGGAAATCCCTTCTATCAAATGTATGTGATGGATTTAATCAGTGGCGAAACGGTGCGAGTTTCTCCGGGGCAAGGTAAAACGACTTGCGGGTGGATTCATCCTTCGATGAAGAAGGTGCTTTATTCTTCCACGCATTTAGACCCCGCAACAAAAAAGAAGACCGAAGAGGAGATCGACAATCGTAAAAAAGCTGTCAAAGCCCGTTACTCATGGAGCTTTGATGATAGCTACGACATCTTTGATTCAAGTCTTCAAGGAGGCAGCATTCATCGCCTGACGAAAGAAAAAGGCTATGATGCAGAGGCCTCTTACTCTCCAGATGGTCAGTGGATTGCATTTGCTTCAAATCGCGCTGGTTACACAGAAAAACTAGAAGGCGAAGACAAAAAGCTTTTTGAGCAAGACCCTTCTTATATGATGGACATCTACATCATGAAATCCGACGGCTCTCAAGTGAAGCGTCTGACAGACTCAAAAGGTTATGATGGCGGTCCGTTCTTTAGCGCTGATGGTAAAAAGATCACTTGGCGTCGTTTTGCTCCGAATGGATCAACGGCAGAAATCTATACGATGAATGTGGATGGTTCTGACCAAAAACAAATCACGCGTTTAAAGTCCATGTCGTGGGCGCCGTTCTTTCATCCTTCGGGAGATTACATAATATTTGGTTCGAGTGTTCTAGGTTACTCTAACTTTGAACTTTTCATCGTGGATGCTGAAGGCAAACAGGCTCCAGTTCGTGTCACTTTTGATGATGGTTTTGATGGTCTTCCTGTTTTCACTCCCGATGGCAACAACCTTTCCTGGACCCATAGAAACGAAAAAGGGGAGTCGCAAATCCTGATTGCCAAGTGGGACGATGTCTTAGCAAGAAAACTTCTAGGGCTTCCTGCGCAAGATCCTGCGGCGGGTTCTCTTTCTCCTGAAGTGAAGGTCGAGGACATCAAGAAGTGGGTTTACTATTTGGCCTCGCCTGAATTTCAAGGGCGCGGAACAGGGTCTGTTCAAGAAAAGGTTTACACAGAAAAGTTAGCGCAACTCTTTAAGTCTTGGGGTTTGCAAGGTGCCGGACCTAAGGGCTCATACTTTGATACCTTCGAATTCACTTCAGGTGTTCAATTAGGATCTCAGAACTTACTTGAAGTTGTGGGTTCTTATAAAAAGAAATACGAAGTTTCTAAAGACTTCGAGCCGATTTCGTTCTCTAAAATTGGCGACTTCCGCGAAGCCCCGATCGTTTTTGTCGGGTACGGAATTAAAGCTCCAGCCAGTGATAAAGAGCCTGAATACAATTCTTATAAGGGTCTCGACGTTAAAGGTAAGTGGGTTTTGGCATTGACGGATCTGCCAGCGGATATCACATCCCAAAGACGTCACTATCTAAATCTGTATTCTCGTCTGCATCATAAGGTGACGGTAGCAAAGAACGAAGGAGCATTAGGTATCATTATTGCGAATGGTCCAGTCAGCGGCTTGCCTGAAAAGTTTGGCAAGATCAAATTTGAAGGTTCTTTGTCAGAGGGGACGCTTGCAGTATTAAGAATGTCTGAGGCCGCAGCTACAGATCTATTGAAGTATGCAGGTCAAGACCTGGGAGCTTTGCAAAAACGCTTAGATAAGGGCGAGATTGTCGACGCTGTCGTTATTCCATCGGCTTACATCAAAGCCAAAGTCGATTTGCAATTCCAAAAATCAACGGGCGTTAATGTTGTCGCGAAACTTCCAGCTCCGGGCGCAAAGAGTTCTGTCATGATTGGGGCTCACGGTGATCATCTGGGTCATGGACAATTCGGTAGCACACTCGCTCGTGGTGATGAAATCGGTAAATCACATTACGGCGCTGACGATAATGCTTCGGGTGTTTCTGGCGTGATGGAGCTAGCTCATTACTATGCCCATCTAGCCAAGGTTTCTCCGAATAAGATTAAGAAGAATCTTTACTTCGGGGTGTGGTCCGGGGAGGAACTGGGAAATCTGGGTTCTTCTCACTTCACTAAAAATATTGCGAAACATAACATCGCCGCTTATCTAAACATGGATATGGTCGGTCGTTTGAAAGACCGCCTGTTTGTGCAAGGCTTGGGTTCCGGAGATCACTGGGTTCCGTTAGCCGAGGAAGTTGGAATCCGCTCGGCAGTTCCAATGGTGGTGCAAGAAGATCCTTATCTTCCCACGGATTCTTTGGCGTTCTATATGGCTGGAGTGCCCACGGCCAACTTTTTCACGGGTTCGCACAGTGAGTATCACACTCCTCGCGATACGGCCGATCTTGTGAATTACGAAGGTGTCGTTAAAGTCCTTAAAGTCGTTCAAGGCTTTAGTGATGTCCTGGCGGACTCATCTTTACCAATGGTGAAATATGTCAAAGTTGCGGGTTCTCAAAATAAACTAGAGGGTCGCAGCTTCCGCGTATATCTAGGAACGATTCCTGATTACTCACAAGAAGGCGTGAAGGGTGTTCGTATCACGGGTGCTTCTAAAGACAGTCCTGCAGAAGCTGCGGGGGTGAAAGAAAAAGACATCATCGTGGAGTTTGATAACACCAAGATCGAAAATCTTTATGACTATGTTTACACTTTACAGGCCGTGAAACCGAATAAAGAAACCATCATGAAAGTTCTGCGTGATGGAAAAGTGATCGATCTCAAGATCACACCAAGATTAAAAGAATAAAAAAAAGCCCTCTTCGCGAGGGCTTTTTAATTTTTAAGGAGTGAATGTCAATTGAGGACAGCGGCTTTTTAGCAAACTTGCGAAGGCCTTATCGGAATGTTTAAAGTAAACATCCCCATCCGAAGTTTTGGCAAAGACTTCGCTGTTTTTAATCTTACAAATTTTGCCTTTTTCATCTGTCAGTAGGGAGGAAGCAGACAGAACCTCTGTAGGAGCTCTTCCTTTAGTGAATCCAGCGTCTAGCAATAGACCCTTGTAGTTTGTGATTTCAACACCACCACGGTTGTTTCTAGAGATTTCAGAAGCCACTTTTACGGAGGCATTAGAAATTGTTACGACGTCGGCCGTTTCATAATCAAAATAAAAGATATTGCCAGCAACTGAGGTCACCTCAAGTTGGCGCGTTTCCACATTCCACTTATACTGTGGAATGACAGTTTTACGTGGGAACAAATAGAATTCTCTCGCGCCCGTATCTTCAGAATTTGAACCCTGGCCGAAGGAATTAAAGACCATAAAGTCGCCACCTTTAGTGAACATATAGTCTCTGTAAATCAGGTTCTGAGCTTTATAGTTGCGCACAGACAAGAAGCATTCTCCGCTTGAGAATGTATTCATTTGAATCTGAATGCTGCCACCGCGTTCTACAACGTTCTTACAAACGGGATCACTAGCAAATGCTGACGAGATCAAAAAATATGTTAAGAAAAACAAACAATGTGGTTTCATAAACACCTCTTTATTAAGCAGAACCTAACGGAAATCCGCTGTCAGTAAGTAAAGCGTGGCGACATTAAAAAAATGACAAAATCTGGACTCGAAGGTCCGCAAGCTTCGTGGTTCTATAGGGACATCCCCCTACAATCTAAACTGCAAAGACCCGTGAGGATTTATGTCATCTTTCGTGAAAGAATTTAAGAAATATCAAAAACAAGAAAGACTTCTAACTGGAGCCTTGGTTTTGGTGTCGGTGCTGGCGCCGATTTCTTTCACGCTGATGTTGAATCAAAAAATCCAGTGGCCTTTGTGTAGCGCGGTTGGTTTTGTGTTGGGTGTTGTGGCTTTGTGGTTGCACGCCCTTCGCAGCAATATCAGCGAAAAACTCGTTAGAAAGTATGAAAAGCTTGAAGTGGGCGATGTGCTTTGCCGTAAAGTCACGCCGACAAACCCGGGTCGCTTCGTGGTGACTAACAGAGCTTACAATCATTTGTTTTTAAAGTGCATGTACACAGGTGAAACTGTGCAGGTGTCCAAGGACAGAGTTCGCGAAGATTTCGACATTGCAAATTGATTTTCTTATAGCCTCCACCAGAATTAATTTTCAAGGGGGAGGCTATGAAAAGCGTATCCGTATTCTTGCTCCTTCTGTACGTTTCAGTAACTTCGTGGGCACAATCTGAAGAAGAAATCCAAAACGAAATAGAAATCGAAAGTTTCAACTATCAGTGTGGAACTGATTCTGCGCGCGGTATTGAATTTAAATACTGTTATCGGAAATCCTCGGCCACGAACAACGACGACATTGTCTATTTCTTTCACGGTCTTTATGGATCTGAAAAAAGTTGGCATCGTCAATTTTGGGGAACCTGGTTTATCCAAAAATGGTGGTACTTCCGCGGATATCAACCGCGAGTCGTGTCGATCTCTTTTGGTCCGAAGTGGCTTTTAGTAAATAATAAAAAATATCCGCTGCTTCCACTCTTCACGCAAGAAATCATGCCGATGATGGAAAAGCGTATGGGAGGATTAAGACGCGGGAAACGTCACGTGATCGGTCAGTCTATGGGCGGCTTTAATGCGACCCAAATCGCGTTACGGAATCCCGGAATGTTTTCGCGGGTGGCTTTACTGTGTCCCGCGATCACTCACATAGGGCCTTATGATTCAGAAAAAGACATCCACAAATATGTCGCTCGCACGGGCGCGAAACTTCGACTTGTTAAAAAGATGTTGAATATTTCGCGGTCTATTTTTCTTAACAAACAGGACTGGGATCTTCACAATCCCTTTAATTTGTTAAAAAAATACAACTCTTCTAAACGGGCAAAATTCTATCTGTCTACCGGCATGATCGACGGATATGGCTTCCAAGAAGGATCGAAAGATTTTTATGATATGGCTCACGGGAAGTCCTTCTTATCCAGATGGGTCCCGGTTCCGGGTGGTCACTGCAATTTTAATAGAAAAAACACGGCTTACTTCATCATGGGAGATTAACTTTTATGACTGAGATGGAATCCTATAAATTTGATGAATCCAATAATCCTAAAGGTCTGACTTTGGAAGCCCAGGAGGCTTATCGTGAAGAGATTCGCTCTTTGGTAGAGCATATCACTCGCTTATTGGTGGATCAGCCCGAGACCGTGACGGTGACGACTTATGTGGGACCGAAGACGACGGTGTATCGTGTGAACTGTGCGAAAGAAAACCTCGGTCAGGTGATTGGAAGTCAGGGTAAGACCATCATGGGTCTTCGTGCGGTCGTGCATGCAATGACAGCGCGAACGGGGATTCGTTCTATTGTTGAAATACCTGTATAAGACGGAAACGTTCTAGCTCTGGTGTTCCTGCGGATTCCATTTGCAATAAGCTTTCATTTGAAACTCAGTTCCTTTTCACTTAAAGGCCATTTCAGACCGGGGGTTGCCCCTGTCAGAAAGGCCTTTTAAAACTTTAGATCCTATGTTGGGTCCTGAGTTCGAAGTCTACAATCATCGAAATAACAGCTACTACGCGTTTCGTCCTCTCTCTTTTGATAAAGATATCGATCTCTATTGTAAATGGATGCAACAACCTTATGTTGCTCAATGGTGGGGACGTGGACAGACGCGCGAAGATCTGACGCGAAAGCTGATTACTGAGCTTGAAGACAGTCATCAGCATCTTTATATCGGCCTTATTGATGGGGTTCCCGCTAGTTATTGGGAGCGATACTGGATTTCAGAAGACGTTCTTGGAAATCATATTCAACATGAAACCTTTGACCAGGGTCTGCATTTTCTGATCGGTGAACCTGAGTTTTTGGGGAGAAGTCATACATCATCGGCGACAGCCGCTTTTATGAAGCTCATCTTTAGTGATTCGCGAACACAAAATATTATTGGCGAACCGGACATTCGCAATAAGGCTGTGCTGACTTACGCCGAAGCGACTTGTTTTGTGCAAAGAGAAACCATCCAGCTCCCCGAACGAACTTCAGCCATTATGGTTTGTGAGCGAGAAAGATTTTTTAGCAAATACTCTCGAGATCCACGCCAGCTTTATCGAGCTTCGTCTGTCACTCAAGAGTCAGTTCTGCAAGCATCTTTATAAAAAGAAAAGCGCGAAGTTTCCTTCGCGCCGCTAAAGTTAAAATTGTAAGTTCGAATTATTGCGCTTCTTCAACGAAGTTAGAAGCACGAACGATGTCAAACTCGTAGCGTTGTTGCAAATCTTCCAAGCTCTTCGCGCGGTAAGCGCCGAAGATTTCACCTACATAGTATGGCATCAAGACTTTAGGCATTTGGAAGAAAGCATTTTGCATCATAGACACTTGGATGGATGGGTAAGAAACAACCTGACGGCCGTTTTTACCATCGATCACAAATTGTGCACGATAGCCCGCTTTTTTCAACAAGGCTTCTTCATGATTGCGGTTCATGTAACAGTGACCGATCTCATGAATCAACAAGTTGTAAAGTGGCGAAGCATATCCCGTCTCTTTGTCGTACACACGTGCAGAGAAGAACTTCTTGTTCAGAACGATTTTCGTTCCAACACCGTTTGCATCTCTCACACAAGAAGAAGATTCACGTTGCAAGTGAGTCTTCGATACGACAACAGGGATTTTGTTCCAATCCACGTTGATAGAAAACTGAGCGGCATAATCACGGATTAGCGCCATGTTTTCGTCGACAATGTTTCTTTCTTCAGCGGAAGCCTCATCAACCACAGACTCTGTTCCTTGAAGAACTTCTCCACCTGGAGAATCGTCTGAAGAGTTAGCACAACCGATGAACGCCAATAATGTTAGGGGTAGTAGTATGAGTTTTTTCATGAGCTAAGTAAGCCATGCTTTGGTAGAGGAATGGAATTCTTAAATGGTCCGTTTGGTAACAATCAAAACGCCGCATTTCTTCTGTGTGAGTTGTCGATGGAGCGAAGGGAATCGCTAAGTTTTGACAAAAAAAAGAGGAGTTTCTGAACTCCTCTTACAGAATAAGTTTTGCAAATCAGTAACAGTAGTAAACCCAGTAGCGTGTGTAGCCGCTTCGAGATGTGGCACTACAGTAAACTCGGTAACCCGGCGTCACTGAAGAGTAACAACGATACCCTTGAGACCAACAAGAAATCCTTCCACCGTTCGGGCATGTTGTCCAGGCTCTGCAGGTGTAGGTTTTATTTTCCACGTCTCCTTGGGGCGTCTGAAGTCGTTCTGCAAAGTCGGGTAAGCTCATAGCTTCTTCCGAGAGTGGAAATACGTTCTCCAGCGCTCCTTGTCCTCCTGTATTCTCCGGTGAAGCGATGGCTGCTTCGGTAAACATACTCAAAGATAAAAAGGCGATGAGTGAAAGCAGTGATTTCATAAATCCTCCTGGTCTGATTTTAAGAGGGGACGGGGTGAAGTAAAGAATCGGCGAGGACTGGTGGCAAAATAAACTCTGGTCAAGGACCTCAGTCTCTGTCTTCGTACCTTGTCGGACGCGGGAATTATGAAATATGGCAGTGACTCTTCTTTGTCATAGTCAAAATAAATTAGGGGCCTCTATTCTTTGCTTTCTCAACAACGGAGGACATATGAAGAAATGGATTGCAGTTTTATTCGCAAGTGTTTGTTTGGCTGGCATTAATGCTCACGCAGAAGAGTTTCGCACCGAAGCCGAAATGCCGGCTGATGCAGTGATTGAACCGATGTTACGAGGTTGCCCTTCAGGCACTCGTCCTGTCGCAAAGTACTGCTGGAATGAGTACCGCGGGTGCTTTGTGAAATGTGGAGTTCTTTGTCAGAAGGTTCCAACACCACCACCAACAGGCGGCACACCGGATCCTGAATAAGAAATAAAAAAGGCGCAGGATTGTTTCTGCGCCTTTCATGTTATTGAGATTTAAGAAGTCTTTCTAGATAGTACGGATCGTAACTTTCTAAAATAAGTTCTGAATCATGGGGGCTTCGCCCTTCGTTCAAGGTCTCTAGCACTTCATGTATCATAAGAACATCCATCACGTAAGCCTTGGTATTTAACAAAAATCCACCCAAATTTTCGCGACCTAGTGGTTCAAAGAACTCTGGATAACATTTCAGATTATTTCCCACATAATCTACGAACTCCGCAACTGTTGTATCTGGATTTTGAACCGCTGTAGCGATAAGAGCGATCTGTTCGTCATTGAGTTTTTCACAGTAAAGACGTTTTCCTTCAGAGGCTCTTTCGTCATTGATGTATTTCAACGTTCTTTCGGTCTGTTCAGAAAAATCACGAACAAACTGTTCGGCCGTCACAGCATGAGCTGTAGATGTGATTAATAAAGCAATAATTGTAAGGACTGCGTTTTTCATAAGTCATTTCCTGCGAATAATTCTGCACTTTTACTGCTAGCAACGACCTTCGTCAAAGTTCACAAACTTTGTATGCCGAAGGCCGTGAAGCTTTTCTAGGACTGACCAAACATTGACCAATTAAAGGCTGCGAAGGGTGCTTAAACCTCTGGATTCACACGTCACCGCGATGCAATCATTGTCCGTCAGTCTGACACCGCCCACATTTGAATTCTTCTGTGGACCGCAGAACTCGCCGGTATACTTTTGGGAAGCAACTTTTTTAAGGTTTAAAAAGGCTTCGCCACCTTCGATATAAAGATCTCTATTGAGACCATAAGCGGGATCTTCAACTTTTCCTCGGCGGCCGACGGCATAAGCATCAGATGAGATAAGACCTAAACCATCAATTGTCACAGCTTGCAATCTGCCGACGCCATAACCATCGACGTCCTTGGCGATATTGACCATTTGAATAAGAACATTTCGACCTGTTCCATCTCGACCTGCACATTCGATTTGGGCCGCTTGAGAAACCGAAGAAAAACAAAGAACGACCGCACATAAAAAAGAAGCATTTTTGAGGGTATTCATAAGAACTCCTTGAATATTGAAACTGAGGTATAATCCCATAAAGAAAGTGGTCGTTGGGGAGAAATCTATTTTCTCTACAAAAATTTCGCTTCTTTTACAAATTTCGTCAGTGTGTTCTATACATTAAAAGCTCTTTTACCAAGACTCTCTGGAATATTTTAAGTGGCGGCGGGATGACAGAGGTTCCGTTACATGGTTTGATTTGTATATGAAGGTCAAACGCATCGTCGCAAATATCGAGACAAAAAAGATTTCCGCCGCGCGCCGGTTTTATGAAAAGGCTTTAGGATTAGAGGTCCTTATGGATCACGGCTGGCTAAAAACATACGGTTCTAATTCTAAAATGACAGTTCAAATAAGCTTTGCCTCTCAGGGTGGTTCAAACACCCCGGTGCCTGATCTGTCGATCGAGGTGGATGATGTTGATGAGGCTTACCGCCGCATAAAAAAAGCCCGGTTTAAGATTGTCTATCCCTTGACGGAAGAACCTTGGAATGTGCGCCGGTTCTTTGTTCTAGATCCATTTGGACGGACTGTGAATATTTTAGAGCATTTGTAATAGGAAGAAATTCTTCAATAATTGATTTTATCGTGACAACTTCGCGGTTCAGAAATAAATCAATTTGAGAATTGACGGGGATTGAATGAGAAATATTTTTTCTATTATCGCGTTAGTAATATTCGTTTCATCAACGGCGCAGGCCTTCAGCTGCGGCGACCGATTTGTAGATTTCGCGAAAGATCAGATCATAAACCATATCAATAAAATACCTCATGACGCGGATACGGTTGAAGGAATTCATTATTATTGGATTGATTGGGGTGGCTTGCCAGAACATATTTCCATCACGCAAGCTTCGCTAAATTGTTTGAAAGACCATGGAGTCATGGAACCATTCAAAGCTGGAAACAACATACTTTGGCGAAAAGCGCGTTGATTTCTAGGGATCTCAAAGCTCGGGAAGGTCTAGATATATTCTTCTGATAAGTTATATTATGTAACGATATATGTGTATCAGCTTTGATTTAAACGCTTTAAAGCCTGATTATTTGGTTCATTTCTGGAATTTCGACATTCCAATTTAAAGACGTTTTAATGCGTTTTTCGAGTTCTTCCGACGCTGACCTTTCCCCATGCACTAAAAACACTTTCTGCGGGGTTTTAGGAGCTTGTTTTAACCAGTTCATTAGATCACTGCGATCTGCATGTGCTGAAAATGAATCTGAAGGTACCACTTTGCATGCGATATCTACATACATTCCATGCAATTTGATTTCTTTTTCTCCATCTAAAATTCTACGGCCGCGAGTTCCAGCGCTTTGAAAGCCTGCCAATAACAGGATATTTCGTGGGTTTGGTGCGAAGGCTTTTAAATGATGTAAAACTCGGCCGCCAGTTAACATTCCGCTGGCAGCGATAATAATCATGGGTCCGGAACGTTCATTTAAAACCTTCGAATCTTCGGCGGTTTTAACGGTGTGAATTTCAGACATAATTTCTGCAAATTGACCTGGACCTAGACGGTGAAAAAACGGGTAGAGCTCATAGAAATTAGAGATCTCTTGTCCCATCGGAGTATTTAGATAAACGGGGATTTGCGAGGGGACTTCCCCTGCCCTTTTTAACTCGGTAATTTCGTACATCAAGTTCTGCGCACGACCGACGGCAAAGCTCGGAATAAGAAGAACTCCTTTTGATTTCGCTATCTCTAGAATGCATTGTTTTAAGACTTCTTTAGAGGGAATTTCCGAATGATCACGATTTCCATAGGTGGATTCCATCACGATATAATCGGCCTCTTGCGGAGGTTCTGGTGGCCACATTAAAGGATCGTTATTGCGACCTAGATCTCCTGAAAAATAAACCTTCTTTTCGCCATTAGAAACTAACACCGAAGACGCACCCAGGATGTGTCCTGAATTGAACAACTCAATGGATAAAGATCCAATTTGAAATTCTTCATGGACTTTGTGCGTTCTAAATAAAGGTAAAGTTTTAGTGACATCGTCAATCGTGTATAAAGCAAGTGCTGGATGATGTTTTGAAAAGCCTTTTTTATTGGCGTACTCAGCGTCTTCTTCCTGGATTTTGGCTGAGTCCAGTAAAATGATCTTGGTTAATTCTAAAGTCGCTTCTGTGCAATGAATCTCCCCTTTAAATCCCTTACGTACTAACAAAGGTAAAGCGCCGCAATGATCTAAATGGGCATGAGTTAAAACAACGGCATCGATATTTTTCGGATCAATAGGAAAATCAGACCAGTTCAATTCGCGAAGCTCTTTAAGGCCTTGAAACATTCCGCAGTCGACAAGAATGCGGGTTCCATCGTTATGAACTAAAAATTTAGAGCCGGTAACGGTGCTCGCACCACCAAGAAAGCCGATTTCCATAGAGTGATCCTCGTTATTAAGAATCACTCTATAGATTGGCTGTGAGTTTGGCTAGATTATTAAAAGACTTTCGAACAAGACATGGCTTTTAAGTACTTCGTATCGATCATTTGTTTTAAGAACTCATGACCGTCACGGTTGTAACGTTCTTTAAGACTTTCATCGTTACCATCTTTGGCCGTATTCCATTGAGCAAAATTCACGCCCGTTTTTTCGGAGATTTCTTTCACAAATGTCGCGTACTCACCAGATTTGAATGAACCTTCTTTGTATTTTACAACTTCATCCGGGAATACAATAAGTGGAGCTAAAAGCTCAATCTCAGTGCCATACATCGACGGAACATTTGGAATCATACGGCGAGCGTCCATTTTCACCACTAATATCCCACCGTAAGGAACTGTGACACTCTCCCCTTTTATTTGTTTCGTTACGTCATTACCCATGAAACGATAAGCAACGTTTGGATCATAAGTAAAAGAGATAAAGCTAGATGCTTTGGGATCTCTTGCATGTGATGTCATTTGATCCGTAATACGAATCGATCTAACGTCGCTAGATTTTTCCTGAGACAGCCTATTGAAAGAGACGTCACCGTTCTTTTCGCGATTTGTTGAAAGCGAACGCAAGCGGCGCGTATAACTTCCTTGGTTTTTGGTTAAAACAGTCGACATAAATCCAAACACTTCGCCTTGCGCTGTTTGTTTGCGCTGGATTTTATCGGTATCGTATTTTAAACCTCGGAACGCAATCACGGATTTTTCGTGATTTGGATTTTCAATTGCTTCAAGCCAAATTTTCCACGTGTTGGCTTCTACCGGCTCCATGACGGCCCATGGAAGATAGGCTTCAAGCATCTTACGAACGCCTTTACGATCGTTCTTTAAAATCAAGTCATCCAGTTTCTCATTCATTGCTTCAAGTTTATCCAAAGCTCCCGTATCAGACTTCCAAGCATCCAAGGCCTTTTGTTGTTTTCTTTGATGTTTTGCTGCCAGTTCATCAAGGGCCGCTTGACGGTCTTTCAATTGATTCGCTTGATCTTTGAGAACATCTTGAGTCAGTCCCATGTCAGTGACCATCGATTGAGACAAACGCAATTGTTCTAATATTTTAGAGAATAGAAGGTTCAAACGCGCTTGCGCTGTCGGACTTCCTTCGCGTGCATTGGTCATAAGCTCGGCGATAGAGTGAGGAGATTCGATTTCTGCAGAAACCGAAGTATTCATATACACACTTTCAAATATTCCGTAGCCACCATTTTTAGTCAAAGCTGTGATCAAGGCCACATCACGAATCAAAGAGTCTTTGTTTTGAAGGGCCTTTTCATCGTAGCGCAAGCGGAAAACCAGACCGTCTTTAGTATACTCAGGAATGATTTCCGTATGTGTAGCTGTAGAAACGGACTCCGCTTTTTCTAACAAACCCGTAGCACTACGACGAAGATCTGAAGAATTCCAAGCTTTCTTATTCGTCGCTTCCATTGCTTTTACAACGAAGTCTTTTTCAAAAGAAAACGGCTGTTTTTCTTCGGCTACAGAATCCAAAGAGGCATCCATCGACATGTAGGCATTTTTCTGTGCCGTCGGCGCATCTTGCTTCGTTTCTGGCTGAACAACCTTGGTTGGACCACCTGGTTTGGTCGCCGCGTTTATAAAGTGAGTTGCCGCACTTTTAAGTTTCCCAAAAAAACCATCTTTCGCCGCATAGGCTGGAGAGGTCGAGCTCAAGGCAACAATCACTGCCAAGCAAGGAAGAGTTCTTTTTACAAAAGGATGGCTTCGCATCTCATACCTCCAGAAGTTTCGATGATCTCGCGGAAGCGAACTCCGCCGTTTTTATCGATTTCTTTTGTTAATCCTAATTTCTTTAAAATTTTGCCTTCATAGTGTTGAACCAGAACTTTGCGTGAATTTGAGTTGAAGAAAATCGCATTGCGCGTTTTTTCTGCATCGTAATTCACAAGCTCAAGCTGCAATTCAGATCCCATTGTTGCTTGAATCTTCAAAAGCTCTGCTTGGTAGACGGACGTCGCTTTTTCAGCCGTCGTATTTCCAACCATCACTTGAAGTTTCAAAGCCTTTTTAGGGTTCCAAGTTCCATTTAAAAGTTCTTCGCCACCCACGATCGCGAAAGAAACTCCAGAAAACTTTTTAGACAGAAGCTCTAAACCGCCAGAAAATTTCTCAAGCTTATCCATCAAAAGCTGGCGATCAAATGAAGCTTCTTTCTTAATTAAAGCATCCAATTCTGCGTCGGTAGTCAAACCTTGACGAAGAGCCAATTGAGTCAGTTGTAATTTTGAAGTCACGTCACGAGACGGTCTTAGCGTATCAATTTTATGATACATTTTTTGCACTGCAGACTCTGCCGAGATCATTTGGAAATTTGAAATCGGAGATTTAATTCCGTTATTGATGAAAAGACTTTCTAAAAGCTTTAACTGACCGTTCTTACGCTTTCCAGAGTCCGCAGCTGCCACAGCCAAGCTTTCATGTTCAGAACCAACCACATCAGAAATAAGCAGATATGGTTGAAAGCTGACTTTAGAACCTAGATTTTCTTTAAGATATCCAGTCTCTAACTCAACAACATCAATCTTTGCTTCCCATTTAGCGAACCATTTTTTCGTTTCATCAAACGGAGATGTCACTTGACCTAAGGTCTGACCCATTTTTACAAAGTCCGTACCGTAAGTCGGTTTTTCTAACGGCAATAGTTTGCCGTCTTGAGTGTAAGTGTAAGCAGGAGCTACCACATCCCCGACTTTGAGTCCTTTACCGATGATGCCGCCGGCAGTTCCGATGTAAACCACTTTGTCGTGGCCCGAGTTTTTAAGCGCGCGAGCCACTGGCACAACTTCATCTCCCCACATGTTAGAGATAAATCTCCAGCGCACAATACGACCGTCTTTAGTTTCTAAAAGAACGTCTGAAACATCATGGCTCGGCTGTTCGGAGTTGAAGATTTCAAAACTTGAAGCCATGGGGTTAGTCATCTTCTCAAACTCCGTTTTTACAACAGAGGCTTTCGTGGTCACAGAAAAGTAGGATCCTGTTTCCTTTACACGCTCAGACAGTTTTTGAATCTGTGATTTTGCAGGACCAACCGGCTCTTGCATGTTCGGTTGAACTTGAGACATCATGCCAGCCATAGTGATCACGTTGGCAATCGCAGACTTTTGACCAATCACAACCATGTCGGCTTTAGGAAGAGTTTTAAACATATCCAACAAACGTTTTTCTTGATCACGGTGAACTTCATTGGCATTTCCGTACACGCGAACAAACTCATCCTTCAAAGCGACTTTGTTATCGTATTTCAAGATGCGCAGTTGAGCGATCAAGTGTTTCACACGGTCATCGCCCGAAATACGCGTAAAGGCGTAAGAATATTCTTTTGAACGAGGATCAAATACCAGATAGATTTTGTTGTAATTCGCCGCGCGGGTTTTTACTTCCGCAACGACTTCACGCTCTTCTCGAGAGATTCTTTGACGGAAATCACGCTCTGTTCCTAAGTGAAACTCAACAGATTTATCCGTTAAAGCCGCATCCCAGAAAAGGGCGCGTGTTGTTTTCTCAGAGATATATCTTTCCGCATCTAACAAAATGCTTTTGCCATCCAATTTAGGAATGGATCTTTTATTGTAAGCAACAGGACCTTTGTTTAAATCGGAAACCGAAGCTTCACGCTTTAAAGCAATTGGATCTGCCTTAAAACCTTCCATCAACTTTTTACGGAAGAAGTTATAATTCCACTCGATATCTTTTAAAGTCAGGTGCTTAAATTCTGGGAATTTTTTATGTAACACGGAAAGAATAAGTTCATTCCACTTATCAGGATTATTGAGATCACGAGAATTGAATTGTTCTTTTGCAAGATCTTCAGGCTCAATGCGACGAATAGCTTCTGCCGCAAGCTTTTGTTCGTGATCCATCAAATAGTCTGCTAGACCATCAGAATAGAAATCCAAACGATCTACAGCTAATAGATATTCAAGCTGTGAAAGCTGTACTTTGTGTTCCGCTGTTAGTTCCGCGCGCGCATTAAGGCTGCCTTGGAACATCAAGAACGCTAAAAGCAGAGTATAGATCTTACGCATAGAAAACACCTCAAAGGGTATCTATGCAAGCTCTGTGGCATTACTTAAGTGGCGATAATACTTGAGATTCTCAAGATGAGAAGGGGAGGCTTTTCAAGCTTTGTCACTCCCCTGTCAACGGGGAAGACGTCTCAGAATGAGATCATCTCCCCTGCTCGAAGAGGACTTATTCTAAAGTCCATTCCTTAAAGCCCAATTTTAAAGCAGCTTCAAGGTCCTTGCGATCGATTTCATAAACGTTCGACATGCCTGTCGGGCTTCCGCACACCTGAATGCGCATCATACCGTCGTTCTGATTTGAAGAAGAATAGACTTTAATGCCTTTAAGCTGCTTTTGCATTTCCGCGACAGGAATGGCTTTTCCCTGACCGCATTGCAAAGAACCATCAGGTTTATGAACTTTCACGCGATCTGTAGCTGCTGACTTTGTCACGGGAGCCTCGCTTGTTGTTGCGTTGGTCGCAGTCGCGGCTGCCTTATCGGGCTGCTTTTGCGTGCGACAATTACCATGTGTGCATGCACCTAAAACAAAAACAAACGGAATAACTGCCAAAAGCTGTTTCATCTCTTACTCCTTAAAATAAGGTGTTTTAATCCAACCTGCTTGAATCGCAAAAAGATTGGCTTCGCCTGAAATGAAATACACACGGCCGGCTTTTTCATCTACTTGGGGAGATGAAAGAATACCACGTCCTGGCTCGATACTTCCCAAGTCAGAACCTGTATTTGGATCTAAGAAACGAAGACTTCCTTGAGATTCTCCAAACACCAATGTTCCTTTATAAGTCTTTACCTGAGAAGCGATGCCGTCTTTTAATTTATAATTCCACACTTTGTCGCCGTTGGACTTTTTTAAAGCCCAGACTTCGCCGTTCGTCGTAGGGTAAAAGATTTTATCTCCGGCCATAGTCACAGCACTGTAACCACCGCCATCAATACGCCACAACACTTCGCCTTTATCGATAAAAACACAGTACAGCTTGTCGTCATAGCCTGCGATATAAAGCTGATTGCCATCAATAACAGGAGTGGCATCGATATCACGGAAGCGTTTGTTGCGATTTAATTGAAGTTCCCAAACAACCGCACCCGTTTGCGCGTTCAACGCGACTAAAGAACCATCCGAGAATCCGACATACAAGGTTCCGTTCTTAAATGCGGCCTGACTGCCACCACGGATAGAAAACTGAGACGTATCCTGACGGGAGTAAAGCCAGATCTGTCTTCCTGTAGCGGCATCTAACGCGTAAAAAACGTTATTTCCAGCTAAGAAGTAAACAACCCCTTCTTCAAGTAAAGGTGCTGAAAGATTTTCGGCTTTTGTTGCAAAAGACCACTGAATTTCGCCAGTACTGGCAGAAATAGAATAGAAATTTCCGTCACTCGCGCCGACGAAAAGGCGATCGCGAATGATCGTAGCGCTGGGCTCAATACCGTTTTGAATCGGCAAGCGCCATTTTAACTGACCACTTTCTTTTTCATAAGCGACCAAGCCATCAAGACCATTTCCTTGAATGACTAAATCGCCAGCAAGAACTGGAGTCATGCGATTGATTTTACGAAAGCCTAGGTTGTCTTTTTCAGTCGTTTGACGAACCCAAGCCGTTTTAACTTCGTATTCTCTTTTATTGTTATTTTTAGAACTCCACTGCTCAAGTGTACGATCCAATGTCGTACACCCCGCAAGACACAATAAAAGAGATCCTAGAAGCAAATTCTTCATTAAAGCCCCAGATTAAAGGTTCTTCTTAGCTTTCAAAAGACGAAGATATTTTTGAGCTTCACGTGCGGCTGCAAAGTCTGTCGTATTTTGATCTTCTTTTTTCGCGATCTCAGTGTAAATCTCTTCAGCCTTAGTCAGGTCATTCATAGATTCAAAGCAAAGGCCCATACGAAGTTTGGCTTCGTCATGCGCAAACGCCAAAGACTTCTGGCTAGACAAAGCTTGCCATTTTTCAATCGCACCTTTGCAGTCGTTTTTAGCAGCAAGGACATTACCCATTTGCATCCATACCAAAGCCGTTAGCATATCGTCTTTATCAAGACCTGCTTCTACTTTTTGTAGAGTCGACAAAGCTTCATCTTGCTTACCGTAGTTCGCATAGATTTCGCTGACATTCAAAGCCGCCATTTGCGCGGCTTTTGTTTTAGGAGCTTCAGAAATGAAAGATTCAAAACCCGCGATCACAGTGCCGTAATCTTTTTGCAAATCACCAGACGCTTTTTTAGCTGGATCAAACGCGGGAACGTTCTTTTTATCTTTTGTTTGAGCTGCCATGATCTCTGCACGAGCCGCTTCTTCAAAGCCTGCTTTCTTTTCGTTATAAGCTTTTTCAAGAAGGAAGTACTTTTCCTGTTGAGACACTTCTTTCTTTTGCGACAAATAACCCGCAATAGAAGCACCTAGACCAACAACAACGAAAGCAATCACGGCGATGATCACCATTTTGGAGTGAGTTGTTGTCCAAATAAAACCCTTTCTCAAAGTTTGTGTAACCTGATCTGGGGACTTCAAATCTTCTTTAGAAATCTTTGTGCTCAAGATAATTCCTCGCTGTTAATAAATACTTACGAGGAAAGATTGTTCTTTGGTCGAGGAGGCTTGTCAAGAAATGGGACCTGGGAGATTCCGTATCACTCGGCGCATAAAAAAAGGGGCTTTGTGGCCCCCATTTGCTTGGAAACTCGTTAAACGCAGATGCTGCTTCAGCCTGCGCGCCCGAAGGCGCTTCGACTCTGCCCGCTGCCGCGGCCTAACGATTATAAACTTCTTTAAGCGTTGTGAATGAACGAGAAGACTTACCTGGGTGACGTTGTTTCAAGCGACCAATAGTGTTGATGCGCTCTTCAGCCAAACGGTCTGCCGCCGTGTGAGTTCCGATATTGTCACGTTTTGCAATTTCGTAAACTTTAAGGATGTTGTCATAAACGCGTTTTGTTTTTTCAAACGCGCGATCTGGGGAGTAACCCTCTAGCTCAACGAAGACGTTCATCAAACCACCGGCATTGATCACGTAATCTGGAGCATAAAGGATGCCCAATTCCTTCAACTGGTCACCGTGGCGTGCTTCAGCAAGAACATTGTTCGCACCGCCCGCAATAACTTTAGTTTTGAACTTCGTGATAGTTTGATCATTAACGATCGCTCCCAACGCACATGGCGCCAAGATATCACATTCAACAGAAAGAATTTCGTCAGGAGAAACGGCTTTTGAACCTGAAGCTTCAGCAACTTTTTTAGTGCGGCCCATATCGATATCAGCAACCGTGATTTCCGCGCCTTCTTCTTTCAAGTACTTCACAAGGTTGGAACCCACGTTACCAAGACCTTGGACAGCTACTCGCAAACCTTTCAAAGAATCCGTACCGAATTTTTCTTTCGCAGAAGCTTTGATCCCCATCAAAACACCGTGTGCTGTGTAAGGAGATGGGTCACCAGATCCACCGAAATCCTTAGGGATACCTGTCACCCAAGGTGTTTCCATGTAGATGTGTTCCATATCTTGAACTGAAGTTCCTACGTCCTCAGCTGTGATATATTTACCGTTCAAAGAGTTTACGAACTGACCAAAAGCTCTGAATAGACCTTCTGATTTTTGAGTTTTTGGATCGCCGATGATAACCGCTTTACCGCCACCTAAGTTCAAACCTGAAGCAGCTGCTTTGTAAGTCATACCTTTAGACAAACGAAGAACGTCTACCAAAGCCTCATCTTCATTCTTGTAGTTCCACATACGTGTACCACCAAGAGCAGGCCCCAAAGAAGTATTGTGAATAGCGATGATGGCTTTAAGACCAACGTGAGGGTCGTTACAGAAAACAACTTGCTCATGGTCTCCATGCTTAGAAATAAGCTCAAAAGTTCCCAAAGTAGGCTCCTTCATTTATTTAGTGCGAGGAGATCATGTGTCCATTTGAGTAAAAAGACTAGCGTTAATGCGGCGAACATATTCGCCGCATTATTTGCATAAAAAGAGAGCGAAAATCCCTCTACCAAGAGGGACTTTCTCATTACATTTTCTCTGGTGCCGGCATTCCCAGAACAGAAAGGCCGTTTTTAAGAGTGACACCCACTGCGGACGCCAAAGCAAGACGTGCTTCACGAGTGGCTTCATCTTTCTCTGTGCCGATCGGGCACTCATGATAGAAGACGTTAAACTTTTTTGCTGTCTCATACAAATAGGTGCAGATCGCAGCGGGTTTAAAATTTTCTGCAGCCTGAGCCACTGCCGAGTTAAATCCAAATAGCGCCTGCATCAACTGGCGTTCTGAAGAATGAGTCAACTTAGACCAGTCGACATTCTTTTGGGTGCGCGGGAATTTGCGTCCCAGACTTGCAATACGCGCATAAGAGTACTGAACAAAAGGCCCAGACTCCCCATCCAACTTCAACCATTCATTCATATCAAAGACGATTTTTTTATTCGTATCCATACGAAGCATTCCATAGAAGATCGCTCCTTTGGCCACC
>NZ_LUKD01000004.1 GCF_001592745.1 Bdellovibrio bacteriovorus | reverse complement strand
TTACCGCCGGCACCGGCATCTTTAAATCTCGAACCTAAATCATTACCCGCGCGGTCTTCGTTAAAACCGGCAGTTCCTGTCGCTTTATCAGCCATACCCAAAACTTCACCCGCACCCGAGTAGGCTTTGTCGATGTTCGCGCGACTTCCGCCACCACCGAAGGCGCTGAAAAGTCCCACTTTCGAAAGATCTTTATTCGAAGATTGAGCATTGGCCCCTGCCGTATTGCCCGTCTTAATCGCGCCACCTTGACGAGTGGACGTGAATTTCTTCGTACGATCTTTGGCGTTTGGTTTTGGCGCCACTTCACTAGCACGCGCCGCCTGTTGCGCTTTCTGTGCTTTCTGGCCCGTTTGCCCCTTCTTCTGCGCTTCCTTCGTTTGATCTGAAACCACGACTTTTTGTGGCGTCGGCGAAGGAGTTGGCGTCGGAGTCGGCGCTACTGGCGGAGGCGTTGGTGGAGGAGGTGTCGGTACTGGAGTTGCTGCTGGTGGTGGGTTTGTGAAGACCACTTGAGCAATACGTTGCACTTCCTCTTGCTTGTTTTCTTGCCAATCTTTAGGAATCGTTGCCGAAATATACAGAGCGAGCAATGACACCATCACGATGGACATCACAACGCCTGTCATTTCCGAACCCGTTAACATCAACGGTGGCAACATTGGGACAATGGGAGACTGCGGAACGAACCGAACATAGATGCCGATGTTTCCACCCGGCAAAGTCACGCACAACATTTCATTCTGATCAACGCGTACGCTGTAACCTTGTCCACCACGTTGAGCTTTTCCATTACGAGCTAAATCTTCAACCGGTTGAATTCCGGCTGAAGATACAAGCTCTACACCCATATCTGCTGTCGTATTGACTTTCAATCCACCCGCTAAATCCAATAAGGGGAAATTGCGAGGAACAAGTCCATCTGGCAGAGAAACGGAGTGATCACCACCCGCGTTTACGCGGATAGTTTTGTTTCCTTTAAAGTGATAAGTCGTAAGAATACGCTCTTTCCACGTTACAAGGACTTCAACGGTGTTTCCTTTACCCGGCTTCAAGTGCGTGCGAAGATCCTGCACTTCACTTGGCGGAGCAAAAGTTTTTGATTTTTTAAGTTTCTTATACGAAGTGCGTTCACGGCGAATTTCTGGTTTCACCGGAGCAGCCGTAATAACCGGCTTTTCTTCCACTTTAGGTGCTTCCACTGGAATTACCGGCGGAGCAACTTTGATTTCTTCTGTTTTTACAACCGCCGCCGGAGGCATTGGTGCTGCCGCAGGTTTTTCAACCTTCACGGGCGGAGCCTCGGGGATCACCGGCGCTGCCGTCACGGCTTGCCCCGGAGTCACTTTTGGTTTCGGAACTCCAACGAAGAATGCAATTTTGAAAGGACCGACCTCGATTTCATCACCGGAACTGACGGCTTCATCTAAGACCGCCTGACCATTTTTAAATGTTCCAGAAAAAGAACCTAAGTCACAGACGTAGTAACCGCTGTCGCGCAACTCAATCAAACAGTGAATCGGAGAAACTCCGTCACCGTCTAAATCCAAATGCACTTCGGCGTTATGACCGATCACGATCTGATCTTGATCAAACTGCTTAACACCGACGAGCTGATTGTTTTTGAAAATTCTAAATATTAAAGGCGCTCTCAATTACCACCCCGAACCCGCTGAATATCTTCTGTTGTACGTCTCATCTCGGGTAAAAAGTTTTCTCTAAGCTTAATCAATCTTTTGTAGTTAAAATTCTTCTTTTGGAAGAGATAGAAAAGATCCGGCTTTTGCGTAGAACCTTCGATCAATTCGTCTTCGAAGTTCAGCGTCGCCTTTCTTTCTTTTTTAACCGTCGTCGTTGTCGTGGTTGTAGTGGATGAACGACTGGTTGATTGGGCAAAGCTCACGTCAAAAGCCAAGATCATTGCCACCATTACAGTAAGTTGTTTAACCAATCGCAACATAGTTTCCACCTTCACCTATTTTAAACCAGCTTTCGCCTTATTTTCCAAAGCAATAATTTTATTCCGAGTATCTGAAGGCCCACCTACAAACTTTAGTCTGTTAATGACGTCCAGTCCCTCTTGATACTTGCCCATATTTTCCACTAGCAGTGTTGCATAATTATAGAGAGCTTCTTTGTTATTGCCGTTGTCTTTCAAAATCTGCGCATAAAGATCTGCAGCTTTGTCATACTTGCGATGAGCTGATAATGCGATCGCATAATTATTCAATACACGCGGATCACGCACGCCACGTTTGTACGCCGTCTCAAGAACGACTTGCGCTTTGCCATAGTCCTTCTCTTGCACATAGATTGCGCCGAGGTTGGCTGCGGCGACTGCTTCGTCGTTATTGATATCCAAAGCCTTACGGAAAGATTTGATGGCGTCTCTTCTTTCACCTTGTGCCAGCTGTACGATACCTAAGTTCGAATGAAGCTCTGCCATTTTCGGGCTTGAGCTAATGGCTTTAGAAAGCAAGTAGCGGCAAAGATCGTAACGACCGCGCTTATAGTGATACATCGCCAAAGCATTCAAAGCCTTAGCATCATTCGGAGACTGAGTGAGGATCTGGGTCGCTGCCTGATAAATCTTTTCATCACTTTGCGATTTAATAGCCTCGTTTAATGCCGCATATTGGGAAGGTGTCGTCGGAACCTGAGGACGAACTGGTTCTTCCGCAATCGGTGCAGGCTTTGGTTCTTCTTTTTGAACCGAAGGCGCATCCATAACAGAAGAGCGAGTCTCC
>NZ_LUKD01000003.1 GCF_001592745.1 Bdellovibrio bacteriovorus | reverse complement strand
TGCGGGATTTTTTGTGGACGAAACAAAAGTCAGTGCTACACTCATTGACGCCACATTGAGGTGGCTTATAGATGGAAATTTCACAATGAAAAAAGCATTTGCTGCACTGTTCGTTTTGTTGTCTCTGGTAGCTTCAACTCAGGCCTTTGCCGGTCGTTGTCAGCACGACAGCGATACTGCCGCTGACGGCTCCCGCTGCGGTGGGCGTTCTGCGGATTCCCGCCCGGGAGGCGGTGGCATTCGTTAAAAACAAGGCCGCGAAAGCGGCCTGTGACATGTCACGTTCCTTTTCTGAATGCTAGCCATTCGAAAAATGATGACATTCCACCGCAGACAATAGCAAAGATGATCCCACCAAAGAAGAGAAGGCCAGCCTGCCACCACTCCCACCGCCATACATCCACAGCGCCAACCATACCAACAATCGCTCCAACAAATGGAATATAGCTCACGATGAAAGCAATGGGGGCTGCAATTATCCAGTGCAATCCCCACCATGATTCAAGCCCAGCCATAATTGCTGCCAACTGAAAAAGACCAACGACGATATAAACAATGAATCCTATAGCTTGCATGTAGTCACCTAATTTACCCAGTAAAAATAAGAGGCCTCCCCTCAATAAGGCTTGCAACAAGAACGACTCCCTGCACAACAAAGATGAACCAGCAAATAGCTTGAGTCTGAGGGTTAAGAAAATATTTGTAGCGGTCAATAAATAACAATCCACCAGAAATTATCACACTCAAAATAATTAAAAACACAACACTTCCTTATTGCGGAGTGACATCCTGTGGTCGCCACCAGTATGTCTGGTTAAACTCTTTCTTCGAACGTTGCTCCATTTTACGCAAATAACCTGGTGAAAAATACTCCTGCATCTGGTTAAAGATCATGTGATCGAGAGCCGCCTTTAAGTACCAGAGATTCGCACCTGGCATCAGACCTTTCCCCAGCTTAACCAGATCACCACCAGTCTGCTCATTCTTCCCTTCCACAGCATTTAACGGTATGCCCTGAGCAATCTTCACTACGTCATCAACCAGACCAGCTACCGGGCCAAGCATCGACGCCAGCGCGCCGCTTCCGTACCTAGTGTGATCTGACAATAAAAAGTCACCGTAAAGGCCAAGACCACCACCTTTCAGTAGAGCACCAAGCCAAAATTTAGCAGCATCTTCTCCTGTCATCTCGCGAGGATTACGACCAGACGCAAGGTCGTTAAGTTGCTGCGACAAAGCGCCAAGAATGGTCGTACTGGCAATAAACGTCGCAATATATGCCGCACGCCCACCAGCAGACGGCATACCCATA
>NZ_LUKD01000002.1 GCF_001592745.1 Bdellovibrio bacteriovorus | reverse complement strand
GCAGGGCATTACTGCTGGTGCCGGAACGCTGATCCCTATGAGCCTCGGGTTACGTGCTGGTGGTGCGCTGGCGGAAGGTGTGGCGGCTCAGCTTGCGCGGACGGGTGAGAGTTCAGTGCGACGCGCCGCAGCAACAGCAGTACGTGCAACGCCAGATATTGCCTATGCCGCAGGTACAAATATTGCGTTCGGTATGGCACAGCGTGGGCTTACTGCAAAAACACTTCGTGATGGTGGCTATAGCGAAATGGCTAACCAGTATGATGTGTTGGATCGACAGGCAATTGCTATTGATGCTGTTCTTGGGGTGGCGTTTGGTGGTGTCGGCAGATTTATTAACTCTCGCGGCGAGTCTACAAACGCACCAAATTTTTCACCAGTTGATATCGATGCTGCACTGGCGGCGAATGCCGCTCATCATGCTGAAATTGATATTGCGCCCGGCGTGCCGATCAACGTGCTTTCGCGCAATTCTCACATTCAGGCTCTGCGAAAAGCTATGTCTGATGTTAGCCAGGGGAGACCTGTAGACGTTGCCAGCATTGTTGAGTCTGCATCTTTCAGTGAAATTCCTGGGCGCAAGAGTCTGCTGTCTCAGGCAGTTAATGAGGCTCTGTCATCTGTAGATGATGGAGTAACGGCGCGCGCTATAGAAAATCGGTTGCTTGAAGAACAGGCCGCGCAGCTTTTGCCGCGTGGAGATAGACAGGTTTACCAGTCTGAAATCGCTAATAGCCAACGAATTATTGAAAATCTCACTGAACAGCGTGCACAAATTCTTGCAGAAGAGCCAACCGGTAGCGGTAAAGCTTTGTCTCGTGCTCGATCAGATAAACAGGCCAGACTTCGCGATATTGATCAACGAATCCGGCAGGCACAAGAACGCCTGGAATTTTCCCGTAACGCGTTGGCACCGCACGAGCCTGGCGGTCAGTTTTTTGAAGCTCGAGCAGAACTGGCTCGGAGACAGCAGGCAGAAAGTGAACTTAATGCTCAGGCTGTTTCATTCTATAAAACAGCAGAGGTCAGGACGCCAGACGAAGTAGCTCCTTTTGAGCCTGATAAAATATTGCAACAGGCAGAACAAAAAATGATGTCAGATCAGGCAGGAGATATTGATCTGCGCATAGCTGAAGACTCGCTGCTTGAATCACCTGACATGATAATCACCGTGCTGGATGATGATGGTAATCCACAATCGCGCAGTGCGCGTGAAGTACTGGATGAAGCGAACAGGGAAAGTGAGCAGGCAATACAGGATTCCAGCCTGTTTGATGTTGCTGTGGCGTGTTTCTTGAGAGGTTAAATTAAATGAGACAGGAATGTATACAAGCGGTCCAGCAGGCGGCGCAGCGCACGTTAACGGCGCGAGAAATACAGAACATTGAAGACCGCATTTATCGAAATATGCGCTCCATTGCTCGTGATGACCCGATGTCGTGGCGACAACTTTCCGAATCAGAACGGTTGTATCGTGCAGCACAATTGGCATCTGAAGAATTACAGCGAGAAGCGGCATTAAAGAAACGTCGTGTGGCCCTCACTATAGCCGCACGTCAGAGATTGGATAAATTTATCAATAGCTATCAAGGGGCTGATGGGAAACTTGGCGCTCTTAACCGTACTATTGCTTTTAATGCAGACGGTAAATCGAATTTCCTCTCTGTTGAATCCAGAACAAAAGCCACCCGTGATTATGCATTGAGTCAATTGCAGGAGGCATTCGAAGCAGTTGATCCTCGCTTTTTTGGTCTGTTTGAAGATGAAGCGGGCGTACGTGACCTGGTATATGAAATGCGGGGGCAAAATACTGGCAATGCTAAAGCAAGAAAAGGTGCTAAGGCGTGGAGAGAAGTTACAGAGCTGCTGCGCCGCCGGTTTAATGATGCTGGTGGGGACACTGGCTATCTCGAAAACTGGGGGATCCCTCA